>NZ_FNGO01000007.1 GCF_900103135.1 Halarsenatibacter silvermanii
CAGCCTCCTGATATAGCCCGTAAGACCAATCATTCGCAGCAGGCTGTTGATAGATACATCAAAGACTATGAAAGAGTGAAATTTCTTGTCAGAAGAGGTATTGAACCCGCGCAAATACAGCATATGACTGGCAGAGGTAAATCAGTAATTGAGCAGTATATTGAGATTATAGAGCATTATCATCCCGATAATGGCAATGATTAAGAAGAAAGTTAATTCGATCTTCAGATTTTCATCAGGGGGTTAACCCCCTGATGAACCAGTCAACACCGTACAACCACGTCTAACCGCGGAACAGGGCGGACAAATGTCCTAAGTGTAACATATAAATTTTTGTAATGGAGCTAAAGGAAAATCAAAATATTTTTTGCCGAAATTCTTATCATTCCCGGCCAAATATGCGGCAGAGAGGAGCTGACCCCCTGAAAGCCGGAGCTGAGAGAATGATAGGTTCTATTGCGGCTTTAATTTTGGGCGGGCCCGGGATAAGGGATGAGGAAATACGGCAACTCATCGCAATCCCCCGGTCGGTCTGAGATGGGCCGGATGGAAAAGCAGCGATAAAGATGGAAAGCTGCGGAAGATGATCGATCTGGAGTAAAATAAAAAAATGCTGCAAGGGGGATTACAATCGATGAGAGATATTATTGTGACGGTGATTTTGGTGATGGCGCTGGTATTTATGGGGGGGCCAGCTGTGCAGTCGGCTTCACATCAGCTGGAGGATGTCGATGAGGACCACTGGGCCTATGAAGCTATAGAGCAGCTGGTGGCGGCGGGTATAGTTGAGGGTTATCCGGACGGTGAGTATAAAGGCGGGCAGACCATGACCCGTTATGAAATGGCCATGATTATACAGAGAACTCTTGATAATATCAACGCTGATATAGAGGCTCTTGAGGCGGATGTGGCTGATCTGGGAGACGGACTCAGCGCCGCCCAGGCGGCTGACGTGACGGAGATCGTCGAGGAGATGATCGCCGAGAAGATGCCTGAAGCATCGGAGGGTTTGACCGAAGAGCAGGCGGAGGATGTAACTGCTATAGTTAAGGCGCTGGTCGGTGAATTCGAAGAGGAGCTCGATGCGCTGGAGGCTGAGCTGGGAGCTTTGGAATATGCGATGGAAACTGAAACCGAAGCTCTCTGGGCTGAGACCGAGGGGATACAGGAGACTCTTGCGAGCATGGAGGGGAGAGTCGCTGAGCTTGAAGCCGGTGATAAAGAGTACGAGGGCTCGCTCACTCTGGAAATTGATTCGATCGAACAGAGAATTTCGCCCGAAACCGTAAGCGTCGATACCGATTTTAGCCTGACTTTCGATCACACTCATTATATCAGAGACGGCTTTACAGCCTACGTCGAGTGGTCGCCGGATGATACTGAAACACTGGGCGAAGGTGATGCTTTTGGCCTCATCTTCGAAGAAGAATTACACGGTATGCCTCAGCTAACATTCAAAGCCTATCATGATGATCTTTCTTCCTATAACGGCCATATCATGGATCAGCACAGAGATTACCATCTGGAAGGGGTATTTAATGTTGATGAGGATCTGGCTTTAACGCTGGGACTTGATGTGGATTATCTATTTGACAATGAAAGATACGATATGCATGATCAAGAATATGGGAAGATGGCTCATTTAGGTTTTGAGGGCTCTCAGGACAGGGTTGAGTTTGGTGGCAATTTTATTGATGGGGAGAGCAGGCAGTTTTATATCTATGAAGAGGTGTATGGAGAAACGTTTGAAGACGATGTTTGGGACGATCTTGACAGAGATTTTATTGATGAAAATGAGACGAGTTACGATTTTACAGCCTATGAAGTCAATTTTAAAGTCAGGGATGTCGTGGATAATCTGGATATCTACGGAGCCTATTATAAGTATGATGATGAGATGACGCTGGAGTCAGATGGAGATAAGATTGTCGATTATGATGAAGATTATGACGGGTGGGAGATTGGGTTTGATTATGATGTTGAAGACAGCCGTTATGATTTTGGTCTCATGTATGCCGACCTGGAGCTGGGTCAGTGGAAGTTTTCTGACGGTACGATGGCCGATTATCCCTATTTCGATTTAATTGAATTCAATAGAAGTTATTTTGGCGGCGATGGAGCCGAACTTGTCAGGGGCTCTTTCGGTGCAGGTGAATTTGCCGGCTTTGAACATGAATTTACAGTGGAGTACTGGAATACCGATGTTGATCTTGATTGGGAGGATTTTGAAGGTTATTACGGATATGACCCGGAAGATTTTGAGGATGGAGATTTTGAAATAGATTATGATGTCGAGGACTACGTTTTTGAGTGGAATAAAAGCAGATCACTGGGAGATAATACCGAGCTGGAGCTTATCACCACCTATGAGTACTTCGATGAGGATATACTCGATGAGGACGGGAATATAGATGTAAATGAAATGTTTTCCGATGATGGCCCGGATGGAGAGGAAAATGACAGAATTTCCTTCGAGGTAATTTTCCAGCACGAAATTATGAGCTGGTAAAATAATAAAACAATGATAAAAATCTTACCGCCGGTTGCTTCTTTACCGGCGGTTTTTCATGAATTTATTTTTCTGGCGGTCAGTCGTCCCGGCCTCGCAGCCAGAGAAGTTTGGGCAGGGTAAATCCTGTGAAATTCATTATGGCATATTTTATAAATATACTTTAACTATAACATTCAAAGTAAAAAATTTAAATTTTTAAACCGGGATATATGATCTATTATGACTTTAGCGGTACCTCTTTGATTGTTGATTTAGGACCGCTTTTTATTTTAATGGGGGTTATTAAATGAGTCTGCTGGAGAGTTTTATCGATGTGGCGCCGTATCTGAATGAACTGGTTACCCGTGATACGGCTGTGGCAGTTACCAATAGAAATGAGTATCTCTGTTATGAATCTGGAGAAAAGCTCGATCACGGCGTCTCAGCCGGAAAAGAGCTCAAAGAAGGCTCGCTGGTGGTCAGAGCGATGCAGCAGAGGGAAGTAGTTTCTGACCGGGTAGAAGACGAAGAGTTGTTCGGAGTAAAATATATCGGTGTGGCCCGGCCGGTGCAGAATGAATCGGGTGAGGTGATCGGAGCTGTATTTCTGGGCGAAAGCACCGACAGGCAGGACCACCTTAAGGAGATAGCCGGCGAAGTAAAGGAAAGCGTCAGTGATTTGAGGAAGGCTTCCGAAGAAATTTCCGCCCAGGCAGAGGAGCTGTCTGCCTCGATAAATGAACTGGATGATCTGGCAGGAGAGACAGATGAGGAGATGGAGAGCGTAGAAAAGGTCATAAATATGGTCAGAGATATTGCCTCGCAGACCAATCTTCTCGGGCTTAACGCCCAGATAGAAGCGGCCAGAGTAGGGGAAGAAGGAAGAGGTTTTGAAGTCGTGGCTCAGGAGATCAGAGAACTTTCCGAGCAGACCGAAAATTCGCTGGGTGAGATTATGGAAATAATGGGTAAGATAGAGGAACTCAGCGGCAGCATAAAGGATGTTACAGAGGATGTTCAGCAAATAGCCGACAGCCAGGCCGCCTATCTCGAAGAAACTTCAGCCTCCACTCAGGAGCTGGACGATATGGCCTCGACCCTCAATGATATGGCCAAGATGATAGATAGCAGGAATGATTAAGCATTTGGGAGCGAAGATGAGTTTTTGCTCTTTCTGCCCCGGACCGACAACGAAATCGCTCATGATATTTATGAAAGAGTAGAAAAGCGCTGCCTGGAGACAGGTCGATAAAACTCCGGCCTTGCTGGAATAAATTATGGCTTCAATATGACTTTGAGAGAGCTTTTTTGGGCTGCTTTCTTCAGGGCCAATTTAGCTTCGTCGAGAGAGTATTCGGCAGTGATCAGTTCTTCCAGATGCAGATCATTTCTTGCGAGCAGATTGAGGGCCGGGGCAAAGGGGCCGCAGCGCGAACCCAGCAGCTGAATTTCATCTATGGCCAGATCAGCCAGGTTGATCTCATGGCTTTGGGCGGTGGTGGTTTTATATATTATTTTACCGCGGGGAGCTGTCAGCTGCAGGGCTTTTTCCAGACCAGAGGTACTACCGGAAGCCTCGATAACGACGGGAAGATCGGTATGTTTTTCGGCAGGGAAGTCAGCTTCCAGGTGAGCGGTAATTCCAGGCAGATCGAGAGTGGCCAGCTTATCCTGATGACGGCCTATCACTTCGATAGAATAACCCATTCCCCAGAGCGCTCTGGCCGTGACCAGGCCCAGCCTGCCGTCGCCGATGATAGTTATCGGCTCCGATGGTTTGAGATGATATTGTTCGGCAATTTCCACCGCGGCGGCCAGCGGCTCGGTGAAGACGGCTTCGTTATCGGTGATGCTTTTGGGGACGAGGTGAACATTTGAGCGGGGGAGTGTCAAAAATTCGGCAAAAACCCCATCGCGCCGGCGCATACCCAGAGTCTCGATGTTAAGACAGTGTTTGTATTGATTTTTCTGGCAGCGGGAGCATTCCCAGCAGGGAATATTTATCTCTCCCACCACTCTTTTCCCTTCCAGACCGCCGGACGGATCATTTTCGACCACGCCTACAAATTCATGACCCAAAACTCCGCTGAAATTTATCATTCCCTCTATAACTTCGAAATCAGTGCTGCAGATACCAGCCTTTTTGACCCTGATCAAAATTTCATCACGGTCGGGATCCGGCCGTGGCACAGGAGTATCTCTTAGTTCAACGGTCCCTTTATCCACTATCAGAGCTTTAATTTTTGTAACCCCCCTGCTGAAAAGCACTAAAAGTATTAAATATTTAATTTAGCTCAAAATTATAGTATCAAAATTTGTAAAAGGGTGTCAAACAATCCTAACCGCCGGTCGATTTTTTGCCGGCGGTTTTTCTGGCTGAGTTAATTTTTTCGGAAGAATTTGAGCTATCGAGCTTTCAATCCAGGCTGCGGCGCAGATCATTCAGCCTGTGCATTTTATCGCGGTTATCCCGGTAGAGATCCTGGTAGATTTCGAACATTTCCCCGTAAAGCGATGAATTTTCATCTGCAGGTTGAAAGCATTTATAATTTTTGCGGTTTTGTTCCAGCGCTTTTTTTACTCCGTTTATCAATCCGGCCGACTCACCGGCCAAAAGAGCTGCCCCGTAGGCCGGTCCCCGGAGCCTGTCGCAGCTGTAAACGGGAATTTTTAGAATATCGGCCAGTATTTGCGGCCAAACTTCACTGCGGGCCCCTCCACCGCTGAGATAAATTTTTTCCGGCTCGCCGGCTGTCGCGCGCATGAGAGAAAGATTCCACCGCATAGCCATCGCCACCCCTTCCATGACGGCCCGCAGCAGATGCTGCTGTTCATGAAAATCTTTAAGTCCCCAGAAGGAAGCCGAGGCCTGGGGGTCGTTGATAGGCGATCTTTCTCCCAGAATATAGGGGAGATAAATAAGTCCCTGGCTGCCCGGTGGAATTTCTCTGACGGCATCTTCCCGGGATTTGAGAAAGTCTCCGTCCTTTTGCTCGGTTTTAATAATATTTTCCAGCAGCCATCTGAGATTATAACCCGCAGCCAGCACAGCTCCCATTATAAACCACTGTCCTGGACGGGCAAAAGCCATAGTGTGCAGGCGAAGATCAGCCTCTACTTCGAAGCTGTCCATCGGCATAATAATCTGTCCGGCGGTTCCCAGGGAAATTCCGGCTGTATCGCTGTCGGTAACGCCGCTGGCCAGAGCTGTCAGAGGAGCATCACCTCCGCCGATAATCACGGGAATTTTCCTGCCTTTTTTCCAGCCGAGGTTTTCTCTTATCTCCTGTTTGAGTGTTCCCAGCGCTGATCCTGGCGGTTTCAGTTCGGGCAGCAGATCTGATTCTATGTTGAATTTATCAAGTACAGTCCGGCTCCATTCTTTTTTTCCACAACGAAGATAAGAGTGCCGGAGGCATCGGTATAGTCGGTTGCTATATTACCGGTCAGATGGTAGCCGAGATAATCCTTCGGCAGCATAACCCTGTTCAGCTTTTTCCATATTTCCGGTTCCTGACGGCGGAGCCATAAAAGCTTCGGGAGGGTGAATCCGGTTACTGCAGGGCTGCCGAGCTTTTTTAGCTCGGATTGAGAAAGGGAGTCTTTTATTTGTTTTACTTCCCGGCGCGGGCGATTATCGGCCCAAATTATAGCCGGGCGCAGCACCTGCATATCACTATCGCAGGGCACGAGGCCATGCATCTGACCGCTTATACCCAAAGCCTCCGGTCCGTCGTTATTGCCGGCGGGATTTTTCTTCTTGAGTTTTTCACTTACCTCCTGCAGAGCTTTTAAAGTTTCGCCAGACCAGTGATCAGGATTTTGTTCTGCAGCTTCCGGTTCGGGCTTTGAGGTTGGATAGGAGCGGCCTGTTTCGGCTATAATGCTGCCGTCTTTGCTTATCGCTGTTACTTTAACGCTGGAGGTCCCGAGATCGATGCCGATTGAATGCTTCAAGATTGATTTCCTCCTTTTGGTGATCGAAATTTTTGCGGGAGATCATCACGAGAGATCATCATATACAGGGCGACCTCCCAGAAATGTCATTCTAACATCTAAATTTTCATCGAGAACCGCTATATCGGCTCTATTTCCGGGCATGAGACGACCTCTATCCTTCAGACCGAGCAGGCTGGCCGGTTCGGTGCTTACCAGTTTGCAGGCCTCGGTCAGGTCGAGATCGGCGAATGAAATTATATTTTTGAGAGCCTGGTTCATGGTCAGAGTGCTGCCGGCCAGATTGCCCTCCTGAGTTCGGGCCACTCCCTCTTTTATTACCACTTTGCGGCCGCCGAGATCATAACTTCCGTCCGGCTTACCGCAGGCGCGCATGGCATCGGTTATGAGGACAGTATTTTTATAATGGCGGCTCTTGAGAACAAATTTGATCACAGCTGGATGCAGATGAATCCCGTCCGCTATAAGTTCGACATAGCGGTTTTCAGCTTCCAGAAAAGCTCCCACTATTCCGGGCCGGCGGTGATGAAAACCTTCCATGCCATTGAAGAGATGGGCTCCTAATTTGAGACCGGCTGAGAAAGCTTCCTGCATCCTTTCATAGGAAGCTGCTGAATGAACAGCTCCGACCACGATCGAATTGCTGACGGCATATTCTATCACTTCCAGGCTGCCCTCGAGCTCGGGTGCCAGAGAAATTAGTTTGAGGTTTTTCCCGAGCAGCTGATGCCATTTCTGTAATTCCTCAACATCCGTCGGCCTGATGAAATTTTCATTCTGAGCGCCTTTCTTTTCCCGGTTTATAAAAGGGCCTTCCATATGCACTCCGATAAGATTCTGATTCTGGCCGGATTGGAAGAAATCGGCCAGGTTTCGGCACAGTTTGAGAGTTTTGCTTCTGGGGCTGGTCAGGATAGTTCCCAGATATCCGGTTGTTCCCTGACTAAGCTTGAACCGGGAAATATTCTGCCAGTCTGCAGGAGTTCCGTCGGTAATATCGCTGCCGGCGGCACCGTGGATATGAATGTCGATAAATCCGGGCAGGGCGTAATAATTTCCGGCGAATTCAAAGACATCGGCCTGCTGATCTTCAGAGCTAAAATCAACCTGTTCAATGGAGACGATTCTATCATTTTTGATAACAACCCGGGAATTCTTATAAATATTTTGGGGGCCTACCACATTTATATCCCTGAGAATTTTTTTAGTCATTGCGTTAAATTTGCCTCCCTCCTGCTTAAATTATATCAGGGGTGAAGTTATTTTTTAATAGGTTAAAAAAAACTTCATTTAGTTATCCTAATTTTATTGACGTCCGCTGCCGGCCGGTGATATACTATAATTAAGTGAAATTTTATAAATTTATTATATGTATGTCAATTTCAGATTCAGATGAGGAAGGATAAATTGACCGGGGAGGAACAGCTTAAATGACGCTGGTAAAGCTTATATCCGTGGAGAAAATTTATAGACAGGGAAAAGTGGAGGTTCCGGCTCTGCGCGGTGTCGACCTGGAGATTACCCGCGGGGAATTCACCACGGTTTTTGGTCCTTCGGGTTCAGGTAAAACAACCCTTTTAAATCTCATCGGGGCGCTGGATAGGGTTACTTCTGGCAGCATTATTTTTGAAAGCCAAAAGCTCGAAAATCTTGATAAAAACGACCTGGCCCTTTTCAGAAGGCGCGAGATAGGTTTTATCTTTCAGAGCTATAATTTGATACCGGTCTTTTCTGCTAGAGAAAACGTCGAATTTGCCCTGCGCATAGCAGGCGGAGAAAAAAGCAGAGAAAAAGCCATGAAACTGCTGGAAGATGTCGGTTTAAAGGGGATGGAGGAGAGAAAGCCGTCTGAACTTTCGGGAGGACAGAAACAGCGGGTTGCTGTTGCCCGGGCGCTGATCAAACAACCCGGCCTGGTGCTGGCCGATGAGCCTACTGCCAATCTGGATTCTGAAACAGGCCGGGAGGTCCTGGATATGATGCTCGATATGAATGAGACGCTGAATACCACCTTTCTTTTTTCCACTCACGATCCAATGGTGATGGATTACGCACGGAGATTGCTCGAACTCAAAGACGGCCGCGTCGTTCAGGACAAAAAGAGGGGATTTTGATGTATCCGCTGCGTCTGGCCTTTCGTAACCTTTTTCGCCGGAAACAGAGAACTCTTTTAGCTTCCGGAGTTCTGGCTTTAGCCGTCTTTATTTTTTTGGTCATCGATTCTTTTATGCTGGGAATGATGGAACTTTCTTTCGGCAATCTTATCGATTTTGAGACGGCTCACCTGCAGCTGGCCCGGAAGGATTTTTTTGAAGAGGAAGAATATCTTTCTCTCGATGAAGTGTTTGTATTTGATCGGAAAATGAGGGATGAACTTGCACGGGAAAAAGCGGTCGAATCTTTCACCCCGCTGATTGAGTTTCAGGCCGAAATAATAGCCGGCCGGGAGGACTTTCCGGTCAGAACCACAGCTGTGGAACCGGATAGTTTTAGTGAGGTGATGCGGGTGCCGGAATATCTGGTGGAAGGAGAATTCCTCAAACCTGGCGATAGAGGTGCAGTAATCGGCAGCGATCTGGCAGAGCTAATGAACCTGGAAAAGGGGGATATTTATACCCTTCATTTTCGAGATGCAGCCGGAGCTTATAATGTCATGCAGGGTGAAGTGCGGGGCATAATTTCCACCCCCTCTCCCCGCCTCAATCGAAATACCGTGCTGGTTTCACGCGAATACGGAAAAACGGCGGCAGGAGTGGCAGACAAAGCCGTCAGTCAGGTCAAGGTACGGCTCAGCGATAGAGAACTGGCGGAAGCAGCTGCCCGTCGGCTTGATAAAAATATGGGGGCAGAAATTTCAGCCAGATATTACCGTGAAACTTCGGATATTCTCGAAGCAATGGAGAGCTGGATAAGGCTGGAAAACTTCGTTATTCTGGGCCTTATCCTGGTGGTGGGGGCGATAGGTATCGTCAATGTTGTGGTGCTTTCAGCTTTAGAACGCATGGAGGAGATAGGATTGATGAAGGCCATGGGACTTTCCGAAAAGCAGATTGTAGGAGTTTTTGCCATGGAAGCAGCAGGCATAGGAATTATCGGAGGCATACTGGGCTGTGTCTCCGGGGCGGCTGCAGTGGCCTTGCTGGCTGAATTCGGCCTCGATCTGGAAATTTTCTACGGTGAAGGAGTCCATGGTCTGGGTATACCGGTTTTGGAAAGGCTTTATGGGGTGTGGAATCCACGGGCATTTATCTTTGTATTTATATTCGTCGTGCTGCTGGCTGTTGTGATCAGCTTAATTCCTTCGATCTGGGCAGCAAGACAGGATCCCATAGAAGCAATTCGTGGAGGATGATGTTGATGCTTTATTTTGCCGGTCTGGCGGCCCGCAATTTAAAAAGAAATTTGATCAGAACTGCCATAGCCATAGCTGCGGTGGCGGCGGTTGTCGCCATAGTTGTATTTGGGCGGGGATTGATGGTGGGATTTACCGAGAGCTCCTTTCGCATGTATATCGACAATGAGCTCGGTCACGTGCGGCTGCTCAATCAGGATTATGCCGGTCGGGAGATTTTGCTTTCGCTCGAGCACACAATCACCGGTCCTCTGGAGTTAGATTTAGCAGAATTTCTGCTCGAACTCGAGGAGCTGGAGGAGACCAGGCATATTCTCCCGCGGATCAGATTCGGGGCTGCAGCCAGCGTGGATGATGATCTCATCAGAATGATCGGTGTCGGTGTTGATTTCGAACGGGAATCAGCTCAGGGAGCACTGATCGATAATATAGAGGAAGGGCGGAAGCCAGAAAAGAATGGTGAGATTATCATCGGCAGGGATCTGGCTGAAAAGCTGGGAGCTGAAAGGGGGAGCCGGGTTACCTTTATTTTTTCCGATGCGTTTCAATCCGTGCGCGCGCGAACATTCGAGATCGTCGGCTTAAGAAGAACCGGCGCGAGCGATATTGACGAACGCTTTTTTTATCTTTCCCTGGCCGAGGTTCAGCGTATGCTCGATCTCGAAGGGGAGGTCACCGAGATCATGGTTTTCGCTGAAGACGCCGGCCGCGCTGAAAAATTAAGCCAGTCGCTCGACAGCTGGCTTGCGGGTTTAGAACTCGACCGATATAAATCGGTGGCCTGGAACCGCGCCGATCCTTTTGTGGAGATCATGCTCGAGTACGACAATCTGATGAATTTTGTTTATGTTCTCTTTATTTTAATGGGGGCTGTGGTGGTGATCACCACTCTTTTTATGATAATCAGGGAACGCAAAGAGGAGATAGGTATGATGGCTGCTCTGGGGCTGAGAGAGCGCGATATAATGACGATTTTCACGCTGGAAGGTGCTTTCATCGGGTTGACAGGCAGTCTGCTGGGAACTTCACTGGGCGGATTTATTAATTTTTATCTTTCGCGCCAGGGGCTGCAGGCTGAAGCACTCACAGATCTCATCGACGGAATAGATCTGATGATGGAGCCGATAATTTATACTTCCTATAATCTGGAAAATCTGCTTTTTAGTTTTGCGCTGGGCTCAATAATAACGATTTTAGCCTCGCTTTATCCTGCTTTCAGGGCTGCTCGACTGGATCCTGTCGAGGCCTTGCAAAGGGATAGATAGACCTGCCAAGTATAACTAAATAAAACTTTTTGACACACCCATTTACCAGGAGAAGCAAAGAAAATCATCAATATTATGGAGCTGATTTTATCATGACTCTGTCGACTGAGCTTTTGAAAAATTTGCGAGGGCTTTTGATCTGCTTTCTGGCGGCGATGATTCTGATTTTCTCAGCTTTTTTTGCTCCTGAAATTTATGGAGAAAATAACAATCTGGAGAGGGAGGCGGCCGGGGAAGAGAAAGTTGAATTGACCGGCGAGGAGATAATGGATAGGGTGGATGATAACCAGTTTATGGCTGAGGCCAGATATGAAGCTGAGATGGTAATTGTTTCGGGGAGAAGAGAGACAAAAAAAGAACTGATAACTCATCTCAAAAGCGACGGAGAGAGGACCGATGCCCTGGCGGAATTTGTTAATCCTCGCGATCGAGGCACCAGATATCTACTGCTCGATGAGGATATGTGGATGTATTATCCTGATGCGGAGGACCTGGTGAGGATATCCGGTCATATGCTGGAACAGGGCATGATGGGCAGTGATTTTTCCTATCAGGATGTTCTGGAGATGGAAAAATTGACTGACCTTTACGACTTTGAGCTGGAGGGAAGAGATTTTCTTTTTGAACGCCCTGTGTATGTCATCAAAGCGGCGGCGGCCGAAGGGGAGGAGCCAGCCTATCACACCCGCAGGCTCTGGGTCGACAGCGAAAGATTTGTGATTTTGAAGGAGCATATGTATGCCCGGGAGGGACGTCTTTTAAAAGAGATGATCACAAAAAAAGTGGAAGAAGTGGAAGAAGGGCGGTTTATGCCGGTTGAGATGGTGATGGAGGACAAATTAAGGCAGGATACCGAAACCGTCTACAGAATAACCGAGCTGGATCTCGGTTACAGGGTTCCTGAAGGCATGTTGACGCTGGATGAGCTGCAGTGAGCGGTCAGCAGAGCTCTTAAAGAATAACTCTTAAAGGATAAAAAGAGGAACAGAGAAAGCCAGGGGAACAGAGGTGAGCATTTTGGACTCTTCAAACGCGAATCAATCTGAGAATGGTTTTTTGAAAAATAAATCTATCCCCGGTTTTTTTACAGTGCTGTTCCTGATATTATTCTTGTTTTTTCCGCCGGGATTTTTGCCAGGCCAGATGATAACTTCTGTTCCCGGACTTCAGGCTGTGGAAATAGGGGGAGAACTGGAAATGCGGACGGGACTATTTTATGATGACAGATGGTTCGGGACGTTTTATGGTGCTGGCGAACTGGAGTTTTTTATTCCGCCGACCGAACGCATCCGGCCGCGGCTGGTGCTGGCCGGTCATCTGTCGGATCCACCGGGGGGCGAACGCAGAGATGAACTGGAAATAAAATATTCCTACCTGCGCTACCGCCAGGATAAAGGACATATTACTCTGGGCCGGCAGCCGATATCCTGGTCCTATGGAGCCATGCTCAATCCTTTTGATTATGGCTTCGGCGTCGAAGAACTGGCAGGGGAGACGATCAGCCCCGCCGCTGATGGAGTTAGATATTTGCGTCGGCTGGGCAAAGGACGCAGCCTGCAGGGGATGGTGGAATTCGATGAACCAGCTGCTGAACTTTTCACCGAGCTGGGTTATGGATTGAGACTGCGCCTGCCGCGGCCTGAACGCGATTTGAGCTTTAACGCAGCCTATCAACCCCTCAAAAAGGAGGACAATCTGTTAAGGCTGGGCGCTGCTTACAGCGCTGATGCTGGCAGCGCGGGCATTTATGGTGCTCTCGGTTATTATCGCCTGAGAGAATCAGGAAGAGAAGATTACCCGCTGCAGGTGGGGATGGATTACAGCTGGACTATCGGCTCCAGATATCGCGATCAGAATCTTTATCTGCAGGCAGAATACATAAGATTTATCGATAGAGAGCTGGGCTCAGTATTTTTTCGTCAGCTGGCGGAGGAGGCCGGCGAATTCAGGATTGCTGGAGGTGAAGAGGCAGATATCTACGACCTGCTGGCTGTAAATTTAACTGCAGATGTAGATCCTTTTTCTCAGATCGGAACTGCTCTGATCTTTGAGACAGGTGAAAATTCGGGGGCGTTTTCGCCTTATTATTTAACAGATCTGGGAGGAGATTTAGAGCTGAGACTGGAAGGCAATTTGCTGCGCAATCAAAAGGGCCAGACCAGCAGCGGGGTCACCGCCGGCCTGACCTATTATTTCTAAAACCTTATTATATGCAGTTTATTTCAGTTTAATCTTCCGCAACTATTGTGGCTATTTCTCTTCCAACCTGTCTGCATTCCTCTTTTTTGTCGGCGCCGGGTTCGCCCACACTGACCGGCCCGTAATGACCGATATCGTGGAATCCTTTCACTGTCATGCCGTGAACCATCATAGCTTTGACAAGGGTGAGGCAGGTGGTCTCCGAACCTCCCCCTTCAATGCCGCAGGAAGCGAAAGCAGCTCCATATTTGCCGGACAGGTCGCCGTGCACACTTATGCTTTCATCGAGAAATTCTTTCATGGGGGCGGCAACAATGCCATAGTAGGTTGGAGAACCTAAAATTATACCCTCGTACTCGGTCAGATCGGCAGGGTCGAATTCAGCGACTGAGGCGAGTTCAACCTCCACATCGCCTTCATATTCTTCCATGCCGGCGCGGACGGCTTCGGCCATGGCTTCGGTGTTGCCGGTTTTGCTGAAATAAATTACAGCCACACTGCTCATAATAACCCTCCTGTTTTTTAGAAAAACTGACTAATGTTCTGCTGCCAGAAAGAGACAGGCGGTTAGCACAACTGATAAACAGTCGGGCTAACCGCTTATTACTATATCAAAATCTGCTGTCTTTATCCAGCGGTTTCAGCCGACCAGGGTAGTGGCAGAAAGATGCAGCAGTATTCCTGCGATAAGCCCGATCGTGGGAGTTAATATCCAGGCCAGAAATATATTTCTGGTGGTCTCCCAGTCGAGCATGTTGGTTCCTTTGACAAATCCGACTCCTATCACGCCGCCGACAATAGCCTGAGACGAGGACACTGGAATGCCTATGCGAGCGTAAATATAGAGGGTAATCGAATGGGCCAAAACTGTTATCAGCGCGGTTAGAGGGGTCAATTTGGTGATGCGCTCTCCCACCGTTCTCATCACTCCCCGGCTGTATGCGCAGCCGATGCCGATAGCCATTCCCCCGATCACACCGCCGATCTGTGGTTCGAACATACCGGCCTCGACATAAACTCCTATCACGTTGGCCACATTATTGGCGCCCAGAGAGTAAGCTCCGTATATACCAGCGACTATTAAACCGATTCTCACAAAATACTCAAAACGCTGCATGTTGTTAATGCGCGCTTCTATAAAAACTCCGTAAATCCTATATAAAAGATAGGCGATGATCATGGCCCCGATGGGAGTGGTTATCCAGGCTGCCACGATGGGAATGAGCGGGGTAAAATCCACGTCGCCGGCCAGTATATTGCCGCCGATAATCGATCCCACCACGGCCTGAGAGGTAGATACGGGCAGTTCCAGATAGGTCATTCCTGTAACCGTCACCGCTGCTGCCAGCGAGCTTATGAAGGCGGTCAGAAGAGTTTGATCGGCCAGACGGCCGTAGGTTTCCATGCCGCCGGCACCCTCCAGGCCGGCGCCCAGAATGACGAAAATGGTGGTGAGCAAAATGGCTGTCTGAAACTTTACCACCCGCGTGTAAACCGCCGTCCCGAAAATATTGGCCGCGTCATTGGCTCCCAGCGTTCCTCCCAGATAGATTCCTGAAAGCAGATACCACATGACGTCAGCCCTTCCTGACCGAGACGATCGTTTCCATGTTATCGCCGACGTTTTCGATGATGTCGGCGGTGTCCGAGACGTTTTTTATCAGGCTGTGGTGAGCCATCTTTTCTCCAGCACTGATGTTTTCTGTTCTTCCTACTGCTCTGGTGATTTCCTCCTCGATAGCATCCACCTTCGATTCTATTTCCTCCAGCTCCCCGGCATAAACGATTGCCCTGGTCATATCTTCAAAAAGAACTCCAACTCCTCTGGTCATCTTTTCATACTGATCTTCTATCAGTTCCGTCATCTTCTGAAGTTTCTCTTCGTCCAAACAGCAAAAATCGAGGTGAAGAAATATAATTTCATCCAGCATATCCTCGGTATGATCGGCTATATCATCAATAGCCTCTATGAGATTGAGCATGTCTATGCGGGTATTGGGCATCAGCGAGCCGCTGATAATATCGTTGACTATTTCACGCCGGATGCTGTCTGCTTCCGTCTCGCTTGTCTGTACACTTTTATTGAGTTTGCGAACTCTATCGGTCTCTCCCTCTTCGAGATAGGACAGCATAGCCTGAAAAGAACAGCTCATGCAGTCGCCAACTTTTTCCATGAGATCGTCGAAATTTGACTCTATCCTGTTAAAATCTCCCCATAATCTGCTCATAATATTTCCCACCTTTTGTTAAGTGTTGTGAAAGCAAATTTTATTCGAGTTGAGCGCCACCTCCAGTGCAGAAGTGAAAAAGTTGGATTAAAAAAACAGAGAAAACCCACCCGGTCGGTCTCCCGACTTTTAAGCAGGCCTTCTCTTAGGTTCTTGACCTCTAATATTTAAGGAATGATAAAGTTTTTTAAATTCTACAATTGCACTCATAATTATATTATTTTAACGGGAGGCTGTCAAGCTTTTATTAAGACAAATTAGAACAAAATAATTATAGGCTGGGGGAATGATGTCATGTCAAATTTATTTGATGATTTTAGGCTGGAAGGCAAAACAGCGCTGGTTACAGGAGCGGCTAGAGGTCTGGGAAAAGCCATGGCAGAAGGGTTGATGGAAGCTGGAGCCGATCTGGTAATACCCGATATTGAAATCGAAAAGGCTCGGGAGACGGCCGAGATTTTGCGTGAACGATGGGAAGGAGGGGTTCTGGTCACAAAAACAGATGTCACCGATAAAAATGCTGTAAAAGAGATGACTGATAAAACTTTAAAAGAATTTAATTCTCTGGATATACTTGTTAATAATGCCGGGATAGTTATCAATAAACCGGCTGAAGAGATGTCCTTTGAAGAATGGAAAAGAGTAATAGATGTAAATTTAAATGGTGTTTATCTTTGTTCCAGAGAAGCTGCCAGACCTATGATTGAGCAGGAATCGGGGTCTATAATCAACATAGCTTCTATGTCCGCGAAAATAGTCAATAATCCTCAACCTCAGGCCAGTTATAATGCCTCAAAAGCAGGGGTGGAGCATCTCACTCGCTCTCTGGCAGCAGAATGGGCAGAATATAATATAAGAGTAAACTGCATTTCACCCGGCTATATGAGAACTGAGATAACCAAAAAATTTGAGGATAAGGATTATGTTCAGGATAAATGGATAGAGCCCACTCCTATGAAAAGAATGGGAGAACCCGAAGAGTTAAAGGGAGCGGCTGTTTATCTGGCTTCAGAAGCTTCCAGCTTTATGACCGGACATTCACTGGTTATCGACGGCGGTTATACTATTTATTAAAGTTTTTTTAAGCTCGGACCCGGACTTTACTGCAGCACAAATAATTAATTCAAAGGTGATATTATGGCCACTATGAAGGAAATTGAACTGGTGGATATAGAAAAATTTGCAGAAAAAGAGGTTGAAATTCCCGAGGTCGGTCCGGATCAGGTTTTGATAGAACCCGAAATATTTGGAATATGCGGCTCTGATGTCCATTCCTATACCGGTCACCATCCTTTTGTCGATCCTCCTATCGTATTGGGGCATGAGTATTCGGGAATCGTTCGCAAAGTCGGTGAAAATGTTGATGATCTGGAAATAGGTCAGCGGGTAACTTCTGAAATAGTTATCAACTGCGGAGTATGCCATAACTGTCGTGACGGCAGATATCAAATTTGTGAAAACGGAAAATATCTGGGAAATGTAGGCTGGAATGGAGCCATGGCTGAATATCTGGTTATGTATGCAGATAAAGTTCATAAGCTCCCTGAAGAGCTGACTTCGCAGCAGGGAGCTATGGTTGAGCCCGCAGCTGTTGGGATTCATGCAGTCAGAAGATCTGATTTTCAGGTGGGTGATACGGCCCTGGTCCTGGGAGCGGGAGTTATAGGTAATTTAACCGCCCAGGCCTTGAAAGCTGCCGGAGCCAGCAGAGTTATTATCACAGATGTTATTGATGACAGGATTGAAAAAGCCAAAGAAACTGGCTGCAATGAGGCTTTAAATTCAGCCGATATAGACCTGCCGAAGTGGATAGAGGATAATCTCGGACGTGAAAATCTCAAAATTATTTTTGACTGTGTGGGGATTGAGCAAACACTTGATACAGCAATAAATATTGCCAGAAAGGGTTCGCAGATAATAATGGTCGGCGTCCCGCCTCCTACTGAAATTCCGGTAAATATGGCTTTCGTTCAGGATCGAGAGCTGGAAATTATAGGCAGTCTGCAGTATATTGATAAGGATTACATCAGAGCTATAAACTTTATAAATGACGGGAGGCTGACTGTCGAGCCGCTTATCACACATGTGCTGCCGCTAGGTGAATACGAAAAGGGATTCGAGCTGGCCGGAAGTCAGGACGCGGCCCAAAGCGGCAGGATGAAAGTCATGCTCGAGCATGACTGGGAAGAGCAGGGTTGAAGAATCTGCCAGCTTTTATTGAGTATTGAAGTTTATAACTACCCATTCAGCATACCCTGGATAGTAGTTTCTGCAGCTGGCTGCTGTCTGCACTGCCGATAGCGGCCTCGTGGCAGCATTGGGGCCCAATTTACTTCCTCCCTGTGGGTTTAAACTCAATAATGCCACTCTTTTTTGAACAGGTCAAGGTAATTATATCGTATGGTGGCTATTTTGTGGAGCTAAGAATTTTATGAGATGATAAAAAAATATTCACCAATATCAAAAAAACCATGAGGAGGTTTGATTACCCCTCATGGTTTTTTTGATGAATCTTCCCGAAAGGAAGAGTATGTCCTGTATGGAGCTGGTCAAATATCTCAGATGCTCCAGCATCACAGCTGCTCCCTTAAAACATTAATCTCTTCGTAAAGATCAGAGCCTGCTTCGGTATAATCTTCGGAGGTTTCCAGAAGATTGCTGATAGAATTTTTCAGCTTATCAGTTTTAATATCACCCCTGAGCTCCTCCTCCAGCAGGGAAGCAAAAAGATCAGCTGTTTCCTCATCCTGAATGTCATCGGTCTGCTGTTCATCGTCGAGATAGATTGTCAATGATTCGGCCAGCTTTAAAAAGACCCGTCCTCTCTCTTTATCGCTGCGCGCGGTCAGTCCTCCGAGATTTTCCAGTTTTTCCTGATAGTTTAGTTCTTTTAAATCCAGATAAAGTTCGGCCAGATCCATATCTTCGGAAAAATCTCCCTGGCTCAAATTATTCAGCTGCTGATCTATATCTTCCAGCTTTGACTCGGTCTGTTTTGTTTTAATTTCAAAATCATAGGAGAAATCTTCCGCAGGGCCATAATCCTCACGGAAATGCTCGAGCAGATTCAGCGTTTCGTCGAGACTTTTTTCCGCTGAGAACTTTTCCGGCTCATTTTCAGCTCTCTCCTTGAAATTTTCCAGAAGGCTCACGTATGTCAGTATCCTGGCCTGTTCATCCCCGCGGATTAACTCATCCAGACCGGAAATGATGGCGTCGGTCACTTTATATTGGGTTTCGTTTTCCGCCAGGCTTTTTGCTATTTCCTGCCAGTCAGATGGCAGGTCTGTGTCTGCAGTTTCTCCGGCCTCTACGATGGAGATTGGCGGAACTGTTAAAAACAACAAAAGGGCGATTAATATGATTAGAACAGATGATTTTAAAACCGATCGAAGAGAAAACATTAGATAACTCCCAGCAGAATAAATACAATCACGAGCAGCAAAACTGCTTCCATTTAATCCACCTCCTTAACTGCTTTCCAATTTTTATTTAGTCTGTCAACTTGTGATTTTGAGCTTACCACAGAAAGTTTTGAAAATCAATAAATGTTTTTTACTGATTTAAAATTTTAAGCGTAGTAAAATTTTTTTTGTTATGCTATAATACAACAAATCGGGAGGGATAATCTTGATCCGGGTAGAGAATCTGAAAAAAAATTATGGAAACAAAGAAGTGCTGAAAGGGCTTGATTTTTTTATAGAAACCGGTGAGATTTTTTCTCTGCTGGGACCCAATGGTGCGGGTAAGACGACCACTATAAAAATTTTAACCGGACAGTTAGACCCTGATGCCGGCAGTGTGCAGATCATGGAGAAAGATGTTTTCAGCCATCGGAAATTTTTGTGTCCTCGCCTGGGATTCATGCCGGAAGAAACCAACCTCTACGAACGGCTCAGCGTCAGGGAAAATTTGAAGTTTTTTTGCCGGCTATATGGGGTCGATTTTAATCGGATAGAAAAATATCTCAGTTTTGTGGGGATGGCTGCTGAGGCTGATACACCGGTAAAAAAGTTATCCCGGGGAATGAAGCAAAAGGTTTTGCTGATCAGATCTCTGCTGCATGAACCTGAAGTCCTGTTTTTGGATGAACCAGTCTCCGGTCTAGATCCGGCTTCGGCTGCCAGCATACATCGGCTGCTGGAGAGATTGAACAATAAGGGGTTGACAATACTTCTCACCTCTCACGATATGGAAGAAGTGGATCGACTAAGCGACAGGATAGCTTTTCTGGATGAGGGAGAAATAGCCGCACTTGATCATCCTACCTCACTTAAACTTAATCATTCTCCTGGCAAACTCGAGGTGCTGTTGAAAGTTGAGGGGAAAATTGAAAAGAGAACTTTAGAGATTAATTCTGAAAAAGCTGCCGATAAAATTGCCGGCTGGATGAAAGAAGGCAGGCTGGGGGCAGTACATTCAAGTGAACCTACACTGGCTGAAATTTTCGTCGACATCACCGGGAGTGAACTCAAATGAATTATCGCCTGAGGATAATCGCTGCCATACTGCTCAAAGAATTTCAGGATATAAAAAAGAATAAAAATCTGCTGGTTATGTATTTTTTGCCCGTGCTTTTAACGATCATTTTTACCTATTTTGTGCCTGATATGCCCTCAGGCTTCGCTCTCAATATTGGGCTTTTATTTCTGGTTGTGATGATGGGGATGTATGTGCCTTCTATGCTGATTGCCGAAGAAAAAGAGAAGAAAACACTTGAGGTGCTGCTGTTCTCACCGGCCGGTGCAGAAGAAGTTCTTATCGGCAAGGGTCTTCTCACATATATATCAATTCTGATCGTCACTCTGCTGCTGGTCCTGATTGTGGGGCTGGAAGGCAGAAGTCTTATAATTATCTTTTTGTCCACAGCACTTATTTCCATATTCTCTATTATGGTGGGGATGATGGTGGGACTTTTATCTCCCGATCAGAGATCTACAGGCACCATCGGTCTGCCTGTATATATGCTTTTACTGCTGGTGCCCCAGCTGGCTGCCCTGTCCGGAGCGGGAGTGATGAATTTTTTGGCGTCATTACTGCCGACCACCTATTATTTTAAGATTCAGGAAAAAGCTATCGCCCAGGCACTCCAGCCGGGAGATTTAGCGCTGGAGTTTGCGGTTCTGGTTATTAGCATATTCGTTTCTTTCATAGCTCTGGTATTTCTCTACAGAAAAAAAGGTATATGAGAGGGAGCGGATCAGTTTAAAGGAGGCTAAAGGAGGTAAAAAATGAAAAAAGTTATCACATTAAGCCTTAGTGCGGTGTTGATAATATTTATGACATTTGTCTATATTCCGGGAAATATAAGGGCGGAGACTGTGGATATGGAAGCTGACACAGAGATATTAGAGCAGGGGCTGGCCGGACTTAATCTGCGTGTAGGCTCGGGGCTGGCGGTCGGTTTTCTTCGCATGAACATAGGGGATCTTAATGATCTGCTGGAGGAGGATGGTTTTCCGGCTCTAGATCGCAATGTTTTTCTTTATGGCGCTGGAGCTGTAGCCGGCAGGGTAGAAGGGGACCGGTTGGGAGCGGTTTATCGCCGGGGTTCTGTTGATTCCAGCACTGATGGTAATCAAGCCGGGTTGAGCTTAAATTATGCTGGTTTGATATATGAAAGAGGCAGAGAGGTAGAGGATAGAGAGAACACAGATATAGCTCTGGGATTAATGGGAGGGATAGGCAGCATGGAGTTATATTGGAGTTATATTTAAATGCCGGTGAACCCGGTGAATTTCCCGAGATTTTGGAGGAAGTTTCCCTAAAGGAACATAATTCTGTCACCCTGAAAAAAGATTTTCTGGCTTTAAAACCCAATTTTAATCTGCATCACAGGCTGCGGGGATCGCTGGCAATGGATTTATCCGTTGGCTATCTTTTCACTCATGATCTGGGCCGGGGCTGGGAGATAGGGAACGAATCCGTAAAAAGTGATCCCATATCAAATCTCAGAGGGCCTGAGCTGGGTCTGCAGTTGACCTATACATTTTAAGATATTTTTTATTATTTTTCTATCCAAACCCGGAATTTGATGATATAATGAGATTACAAAGAAAATCGTCAAATTTTAGCGGCCCTGGCGCCCTGGCGAGCCTGGAACTGAGGGAAAAAAAGTTCGCGGATTTTGCTGTAACTAATTAAAAGAAGGTGAAGCAGATGAAGATTGATAAAATTCCGGGAGTAAATCCTGTTGAAACTGGCAGGGGGTCTGCTGGCAAAAATGAAGCCAATAAAGCTGAAAAAAACCGCAGCAATAACAGCGATAACAATGTCAGCAATAATGAAAATGATAAATATTTGCCGGGCATCCGCAATTCAAATAAGACCACCTATGATAGGCCGGCTGACAGGATAGATCAAAAAGCTCTGGATGAGATTAAAAAGGCAGCCGATTCGGCCCAAAACCGTCTTAGAGCACTTGTTAAAGAACTTTTGACCAGACAGGGTATGACTTTTGAAGAAGCTATGGCCTCTCCGGAAAAAGTAGAAGTTGATGAAGAGGCAGCAGCTGAAGCCAGAGAGATGATTTCAGAGGGCGGTATATATAGCTCGGAAGCAGTTAGCGACAGGATTGTCAACTTTGCCCGGGCAATTTCCGGCGATGATACGGAAAAGTATGATCTCTTAAGGGAGGCCATCGATAAAGGCTTTGATGAAGCCAGAAGGATTCTGGGCGGCAGTCTTCCTGAAGTTTCCGAAACAACCTATGATCTCGTCATGGAAAAGCTTGATCACTGGGCGTCGGAGTCAGAACAAACTAACGAGCAGAATGGATGACAGTTTAAAGAGTCCCGGGTATGTGCCGCAGCAAAAGGATTCTGGATATTTTCCTGGTTTTTGGATTGATAGTGGATTGAATAACTACAGGGCAGCGTCGGTCAGTTTCAGTCAGCCGGCGCTGCCCATAATTTTTTAGGGTTTTTGTTTTCAGCGGTATAACGGAGGCAAATCAGAGAGCAGCCTATCGGCAGAAAAATCCAGCTCATTCAGCACAATTGTCTTTAAAGATATATTGTTCCAGCCGGACCGAGGGGAAGCCCCAGACCAAACCAGATGATGAGCAGCACAGTCCAGGCCAGCATAAAACCCACTGAGTATGGTACCATCGTGGAGATTATAGTCCCCAGCTCTATATCTTCATCATACTTCTTGGCGAAGGCGATGATTATGGGGAAATAGGGCAAAAGAGGTGTGACGATGTTTGTGGTTGAATCACCAATTCTATAGGCCATCTGAGCAAATTCGGGGCTGTATCCCAGCTGCATCAAAAGCGGCACGAATACCGGGGCCATTATTGCCCATTTTGCAGAAGCGCTGCCCACGAATAGATTGATAAAACCCGATACTATGATGAATACCAGAATCAGGGGCAGGCCGGTAAAACCTATAGCTTCCAGAAAATCAGCTCCGGCGATGGCCAGAATTTCGCCCAGGTTCGACCAGCTGAAATACTCCACAAACTGAGCGGCGGCAAAAGCCAGAGCCACGTAAGCGCCCATATCCTCCATAGCCTGCTCCATAAAGCCAGCAACATCATCGCTGCTGGTTATAGTTCCAGCTTTGCGGCCGTAGGCTATGCCCGGAATGATGAAGAAAAGAGTTATTATCGGTACCATTCCGGCCATAAAAGGTGAGGCGGCATCTATAAGCTCACCCGCTTCTGTGCGCAGTATGCCCCATTCCGGCACTGTACCTAAAATCAGGAGACCTACACATACCAAAAACCAAAGACCTGCTGAACGCAGCCCTCTTTTTTCTTCGGGTTTTAGATCTTCCAGTTCTTCTTCACTGGCTCCCGGTCCACCATCCTCGGAGGCGCTATCTTCCGGTGAGTAGGTGCCAAACCGGGGATCTACCACCTTTTCCGTGACCAGAGTACCGACCAGAGTTATAACAAAAGTGGAAACGATCATGAAGTAATAATTCACCGAAGGATCGACGAAGTAATCGGGATCGATGATATGTGCCGCCTCTTCTGTTATTCCAGCAAGCATAGGATCCAGAGTGCCGAGCAGCAGGTTGGCGCTGAAGCCTCCCGAAACTCCGGCAAAGGCAGCTGCCAGACCAACTATTGGATGTCGTCCCATCGCCTTGAATATAACCGCCCCCAGCGGAACGAGCACTACGTAACCGGCATCAGAAGCGAGGTTTGACATAATACCGGCAAAAACAACCGCTGAAGTGATGTATTTTTCTGGAGTTCCCATGATGACCTTTTTGAGCAGAGCCGTAATGAGACCACCGTAATCGGCGACTCCGACTCCTATCATGGCTACCAGAACCACGCCCAGCGGGGCAAATCCTGTGAAATTGTCGACGGCTTCGGTGAGAATTCTCTGAAATCCTTCGACCGAAATCAAATTGAAAGCCTCGATAGTCTCGCCGGTGGTGGGATGTTCTACAGTTACTCCCGCAGCTGCTACCACCGCAGAAATTATTATGACAAAAAGAGCCATGATGAAAAACAGGATTAGGGGATGCGGCAGCCGATTTCCAGCTCTCTCGACGCGGTCAAGAAGAGCGTCGATAATCCCGCGATTCTGCTGATTGTTTTTTTCAGCTGACATCTTTTGCCTCCTATAGTTTGTTATTATATTAACTATTCTTCTAATTGAAATATACAGAAAACAGAAAAAAACACCGACTGTGCGCTAGATGCTGGTATAACAAAGATTTAGTCAGTTAAAAAACAAATAAAATAAAGTAATAAAGCAGACATGATCCTTCTACAGGCCATAATTTTATCAAACAAAATGGGATTTTTTCAAGTATTTGCCGAAAATAATCAAAATTTCAGCACATATTGTATATAAATTAACAAGCTAATAGCAGCAAACTTCGGCCAGTAAAACTTACCGAAGTTCATCCGAGAAAGCCCCGCTGATGTAATCGGCGGGGATGAATCGGCGTTGTTCCCTCTTTCTTGTACGTAAACCCTTTTATGTTATAATGATATAAATATTTGAAACAAAGGGGTTTATATTAATGAATACCTATAAAAGCACAAGACACGCAAAGTTTCTTTTAAATTATCATTTTGTATGGATACCAAAGTATAGAAAAACAATTTTAGATAATCCTGAAATTAAAAAGTTAATTCTAGAAGGGTGTTGAAAAACCCCCATGTTTTTAATACAAATTCCTCCATAAAATTCCCATAAACCTTGTTAATGCAGGCGATTATGTGGTATAATATAATTAAGTAAAGGATTGAATTCAATACATATATGGGGGCAAAAATTCATGATGGGCAAGAAGTCTTCCCAGAAATCTTTTTATAATGCTGATTACATTGTGGATCACCAATGTAATGGTAACTCCAGCCAATGAAAGAGACAGCAAAACGGGTGTTTCAGTAGTAACTGAGCAGGAAGATTTTGAAGAAACTTATCATAAACGTTATATCTTTGAAAGAAAGATAGCTGAATTATTCTTCAGGCACGGCATGAGACGTGCCCGGTTTTTTGGCAAACGCAAAATAGAGTTTCAGATGATCTGTAAAGCTTTAGCGGTAAACATAAAAAGGCTGCCTAAACTGCTGGGTGATGTACCAGGAGTATGTCTTGAGAAGGCAAAAGATGTACTTGGAACCGGAAACAATGAGAAAAAGGCCACTTCATCGACAGTATAGGTGCTGCTGGTGTTTTATTTTTTCCTCGCAAACATTTTTTCAAGAAATTATCGCATATTTTATTTTCAAAGAACGAGGTTTTTCAACAGTCTCCTAGAAATAGACTGGCGTTTAATCAGCAAACAACCTCGCAAGTTCCTTCCAGGAATCCTCGTTGATGAACGAAGTGAATCGGCGGGGAGGATGTCAAAAATCCAGAAATTATATGATGCAATGACGGCAGGTATTTGTCGCCTTTATTTAATTTAAGCTCCGATTATTATCATATCAGGAGGCTAAAATCCGATGAATGTCAAAAAGGAGAGAATCGCCCGGGATATCGAGGCACTGGCGGAATTTACAGCCACTCCGGGTCAGGGAGTGACCAGGTTTTCACTGACCGAGGAGGATAGAGAGGCCCGGGAATATATCAAGAAGAAAATGAGAGAAGCCGGCCTGGAAGTGAGAGAGGATCAGGCAGGTAACGTAATCGGCCGACGGGCGGGCAGCGGAGATCAAAAAGCAGAGCTGCCGGCTGTCATGCTGGGCTCTCATTTTGATTCTGTTCGTCAGGGGGGCCGTTTTGACGGTACCGCCGGGGTGGTAGCTGCTCTGGAAGTGGCCCGGGTATTGGAAGAACAGGAGATAACCACCGATCATCCGCTGGAATTTGTCGCCCTGATCGAGGAAGAGGGGAGCAGATTCGGCAGCGGATTATATGGGAGCAGAGCTATGACCGGCAGGGTAGCGAGAGAAGAGCTGGAGGAAAGTTACGATGAGCAGGGGATTTCTTTTGCTGAGGCTCTGGAAGATTTCGGTTTCCCGCCGGAAAAAGTTAAGGAAGCGCGTCGTTCGCCGGAGGAAATAGCTGTGTTTTTGGAGCTGCACAACGAGCTGGGCCCTCTGCTGGAAGCGGAGGATAAGGAAGTGGGAATAGTCGACAAAATTGTCGGCATCACTCATTTGAACGTAAGTGTTACGGGCAGCCCCGATCACGCCGGCACGACTCCCATGGATATGCGCCGGGATCCTCTGGCTGCTGTTGGCCACATTTTCGGCAGGATAGAGGAGCTGGCTCTGGAGACGGGTGAGGGCACGGTGGCTACCGTGGGTAATGTGGATGTTTCGCCCGGAGCTACCAATGTTATCCCCGGGCGGGTAGAATTTACCGTGGATATCCGCTCTAAAAACATGGAGGACGTCGAGAATATATCTTCAGAGCTGACGGAGATAATGGACGGCATCTGTCAGCAGAATTCGCTGGAATATGAAATTGAAGAGATGATCTCGGTCGAGCCGACCGGGATGTCCGGAGAGATAATCGATATTATGCAGGATAAGGCTGAAAATGCCGATATCAGCTGTCTCACCATGGACAGCGGCGCCGGTCATGATGCCATGATGATGGCTGATATCGCCAAAACCGGTATGATCTTTGTCCCCAGCCGGGACGGCCAGGGTCATTCGCCGGAGGAATGGACCGATATGGAGGATCTGGCCGCGGGAACCGAGCTTTTATTTCTCACCGTGACAGAGATTGCTTAAATTCTCATACATTCTTTAATAGGAGGACTAATTTTAAGCAGATATTGAAACGGCACGGTTTTACAGCCGCGAAGGCTCCAAAAAGCTTACAAATCTAAAAATTATATGATATAATAACGTCAGGTATTTTATGGGATACATAAATTCACCCTATAAATTGATTTAACATATCAGTTTTTAAATGAATTTTGGCCAGAAAATCAGATAAAAACAGGAGGTTTGGCAGAAATGCAGAGAAATTTTTTGTTAATTTTTATCGCTCTGGCGGTGACCGCGGCTCTTCTGGCCGGTCCTATGGCGGTTGGGGCTGAAGAGCCGATCGATGATGAGGAAACCACCGTCAACGCCTTTATCGCTCCCAGTTATTTTTCCTATGGCGATGGCGAGCTGGGATTTAGAACCGGTCTCAGATGGGAACTGGTGCCGGGAGTCGATGCCCTGGCTGAGACGGGTTATTATTCCTATTCAGATGGCAGCATTATTCCCCTGAGATTGAGCGCTTTATATGATGTTACCGAAAGCCTGGATGCCCCCGGCGGTTTTAATGTCAGTGCAGTCGCCGGCCTCGGCTTTTACAGGGTTTCGGTGGACAACCGCAGACTCGAAGATTTTGATGATGATTCGACCGAATTCGATCTTCATCTGGGCGGTTTGATCGATCAGGAAGTTGGCGAAGGAACCAATATTCGGGCTGATCTGCTGCTGGTCACCGGGTTGAGCGATCTTGATACCAGCGTGGAAACGAGTTTCGGCGTTTCCTTTGATTTTTAAACAGGAAACCGGGGAGGGATGGAATTACATAATATGAAAAAAGCTTTGCTGACAGGTTTTGCAGTTTTAATGCTGGTGATGACGCTGGCCTTTGTATCCGGCTCAGCTGAGGCGCAAATTCCCGAACCTTTTGACGCCCGGGTGTTTTTTGCCCCTTCTTATCTTTCTTTTGCTGACGGAGAGATGGGCTTTAAAACAGGGCTGGAAGGCAGGCTGCTGCCGGGAGTAAATGTAATCGGCGAGGCCGGCTATTATTCCTATTCCGATGGAAGCGTTGCGCCTTTGAGGGTGAGCGCTGCCTATGATCTCACCCCGCGTCTGATGCTCAGGGATTCCGAGGTCAGCCTGCTGGCCGGAGTCGGGCTTTACAGGATATCTGTCGATGACGATGAGTTCGATGATTTTGACGATGACACCACCGAGTTAGATCTTCATTTTGGCGGCAAATTGGAACAGGCTGTGGGAGACAGGACCAGCGTAAGAGTCGACGCCATGTGGATTACCGGGGTCAGCGATCTCGATTCGAGTCTGGAGATGAGCCTCGGTTTGGGTTATAACTTTTGATGCCCTTTAAGGGGAGAGTCAAAAACTTTTATAAATCAAAATAGGAGGTAATTCAGGAAGATGAGAAAGCTGGTAATAGTGTTGGCCCTAGCACTGGTTTTAACAGCCGCGCCGGTGCTGGAGGCGGAAATGGTCGATGTGGAAGAGGATCACTGGGCCTATGAAGCGATCGCACAGCTGGTCGACGCCGGTATAATTGAGGGTTATCCCGACGGTGAATATCGGGGAGAGGAGAATATGACCCGGTATGAGATGGCGGTCATTATCGACCGGGCTTTGAGCGATCTCACCTATGAGATGGAGGATATAGAAGCCGATATCGAGACGGCCGGTGAAGGCCTCACAGCTGAACAGATAGAGCAGATGGAGTTCATCATCGAGTCGGCTCTGGAGGAGGCTGCCCCGGAAGCGCCCGAGGAGCTTACCGAAGAGCAGGCCGAGGAGGTCACTGCAATAGTGGCCAATCTGGTGGATGAATTTGAAGATGAACTGGCCGAGCTGGAAGCCGATGTAGCCGGGCTCGATCAATCGATAGCCACTGAGACTGATTATCTGCAGGCCGGCATGGATGAGATAAACGCCAATCTGAAGGAAATCGAGGGCCGCATGGATGAGCTGGAGCAGGAGGAGGACGAATACGTGGGCAGACTGGTCATGGAGCTGGACACTATACATAATCGTCTCTCTCCGGAGACGGTCAGTGTGGGCACCGATTATCAGCTCACCTTTGAGCATGCCCACCGGCTTATGGACGGCTTCGATTTTTACGTCGAATGGTCTCCTGACGATACCACCGTTCACCCCGATGTCGAGGGAGATGTGCTCAGAATAAATGTCGGCGATGAGGTGCACGGTCTTTCCGGTATGCATTTTTCTGTCATGCGCGATGATATAACCTCTTACGGCGGTCATACCTTCGATTATCTGCGCCGGGGACATCTGGAGACCACCTTTGATGTCAGCGATGAGCTCGATCTCATGCTGGGCACGGATCTCGATTATGTCTTCGATAATTCCACCGACAGCCTGCTCGATGAATCGGGCAAGATGGGCCGTTTGAGCCTGGATGGCAGCGTGGAAGAGGCCGGGATAGATTACGGCATCGACGTCTCCCATTTCGAAGCGGGAGCGGCCATAACCGATCCTGATGATACCTATCCCGATGAAGACCCGGTGATCGAACTGGTTAATATGCCTGATCCTGCTGCCCCGGATGAATACGAGTTCGTCACCGCCGAGCTAAACTTCGAGGCGGCGGAGGTGGTGGAAAATCTCGATTTCCGCACCGCCTATTATTATCACGACGACGAAGGTGAGATGGAAGATATACCTGGCCCAGCAGATTCTTTTGAGGTTGAGGAGGATTATGATGGTTTTGAGCTGGGAGTCAGTTATCATCTGAGCGAGAGATATTCCGCCCATCTCGATTACGCCAGTGTGAGCGCCGGTATCTGGCCCTTCACCGACGGCACTCCCGATGATCATCCGGCCGGCGACGGTTTTCTGCGCGAAAACGTTTTTGCCGGCATCCAGGGCGCTGAGGCCGAGCTGGTCCGGGCTGCGCTCGATGTCGATGACGCTGTAGGTTTCGATCACACCTTCAAGGTCGAATACTGGGAGAGCGATCCCGAGATCTATTATGGCGGTTCCGTCGAGGAAGGAGAGCTGGGAGAACATATTTCCGGCTCCGATTACGACAGCAGCATCGATGATTATGTCTTCGAGTGGCAGAAATCCCGCGATCTGGCCGAAGATACGGTGCTGGAGCTCACCACCACCTACACCGATTTTGGCGAGGATGTGCTCGATGAGGACGGCTCGATAGATGCCGATGATTACAGGGAAATTGAAGTAGGTCCTAATGGGTCTGAAGAATACGAAGGCAGCGAGGACAGCCGGCTGGAATACGAGGTGTTTTTGGAGCACGAGCTGATGAGCTGGTAAATGCGGGAAAAATCCTCCCCGGTAAATTTTCAT
Organism: Halarsenatibacter silvermanii; assembly: GCF_900103135.1. Taxonomy (NCBI): domain Bacteria; kingdom Bacillati; phylum Bacillota; class Clostridia; order Halanaerobiales; family Halarsenatibacteraceae; genus Halarsenatibacter; species Halarsenatibacter silvermanii. The sequence goes on from NZ_FNGO01000007.1 coordinate 29,963, forward strand.
TCTGAAAGTCAGCCTATAATCAAACCCGCCTGCCGGTATTTCTGCCGGCCGGCGGGTTTTTGAATCGGGGCCGAAAAATTTTTTTGAAACCTCTCTTTGTGAAAAAAAGTCGGCCGTTTTTGAGGGAGGACAATACAAATCCGGCCGCGAAGTTAAGTATTGGAGGAGATGAAATTATGGATTTTGAGGAAAAGCTGGCCGAACTGGGGCTGGATGAGGAAATGGATGCGGGAGTTCTGCAGACCAGACGCAGAGGAGCGCTGGATGTCATCAAACTGCTTTTGGATCGGCGTTTTTCCGAGGAGGAAAATAAAAAGGCGGAGAAGCTGCTGGCAGATTGCAGCTATGCCGAACTTCTCTTTGTGGTCGATAGAATTTCCGAAATTAAAACTCTGGATGATCTCAAGCAGCTTTTATAAAAACGCAGAAGTTTTGGCACAAAAAGCAGGTACTGGAGGTAAAATTGTGAAAGCTTTGGTGACCGGTGCTGCTGGATTTATTGGATCGCATCTGGCTGAAAAGCTTGTGGCTGAAGGAATGGATGTTTTGGGCATAGATAATTTCAGCGATTATTATGACCGGCGGCTGAAGGATTACAATCTGCGCCGGCTGCGCGATGAAGATAATTTTTCACTGCTGGAGGCTGATCTCTTAGAGCAGGGGCTTCCGCAGATTCTGGCCGATAGAGATTTAGTTTTTCATCAGGCGGCTCAGGCGGGAGTGAGGGCCAGCTGGGGCGAAGACTTTCAAATTTACTCGGACAGCAACGTGCTGGCAACCCAGAGGCTTCTGGAGGCGGCCAATGAGGTCGGGATAGATAAGTTTGTCTACGCTTCTTCCTCTTCAGTTTACGGGGAAACCGAGGATCTGCCCATGCAGGAAGATGGCCGCACCAGACCTGTCTCGCCCTATGGCGTCACCAAACTGGCCGGCGAGAATCTCTGCCAGCTTTATCATCATAACTTCGGGCTGCCGGTCGTCTCGCTCCGCTATTTTACCGTGTACGGCGAGAGACAGCGGCCGGATATGGCCTTTCACATATTCATCAAAAGCATTTTGCAGTGCGAGCCGATAACTATTTTTGGCGACGGGCAGCAGTCCCGCAATTTTACCTATATCGAGGATGCTGTCACCGCCAATCTTCTGGCCGCCAGGACTAATGTCAGCGGAGAGGTATTCAATATCGGGGGGCCGGATGGAAATATAGAGCTCAATAGAGCTGTCGATATTATCGAAGAAAAGGCGGGTCAAAGCCCCGGGCGGGAGTATCAGGGTGAGGTGGATGGAGATGTGCGCCACACCGCGGCCGACTGCTCTAAGGCGGCAGAGATGCTCGGGTATGAACCGAAAACGGGCCTGGAAGCAGGGATTGAAGCTGAGGTCGAGTACATAAGAGAGGTCTATGATCTTTGATCAAATCTTAACCGCGATAAAACGGCAATAATTCTGGAGGGTTATAAGTTTTATGTATAAGAACAAGATAAGTATTGTGGGAACGGGTTATGTGGGGCTGGTCAGCGGTGTCTGCCTGGCTGATTTCGGCAACAGCATCATTAACGTCGACATAGATGAGGAAAAAGTGGCCAAATTGAATCAGGGCGAAGTTCCTATTTATGAACAGGGCCTCAAGGAGCTTCTGGAGAGAAATCTCAAGGACGAGAGGATTTCTTTTACCACCGACTCTCAGGAAGCGATGGAGGAGAGCGAGGTTATCTTTATAGCGGTCGGCACTCCCCCCAATGATGATGGAACTGCCGATATCAGCAGCGTGTTAAAAGTCGCCCGTCAGGTGGGTAAATATATGGATGGTTATCGGGTTGTGGTCAATAAGTCGACTGTGCCGATCGGCACCGGCCGTAAGGTAGCGGAGGTCATCGAGGAAGAACTGGAAAAACGGGGCGAAAACTATAATTTCGATGTGGTCAGCAATCCGGAGTTCCTGCGCGAGGGCAGGGCTGTAAATGATTTTACCGATCCGGACAGGGTGGTTATAGGCACCGAAAGCGAGGAAGCGCAGGAGATAATGACTGAAATTTATCGCCCGCTATTCCTGGACGATGTGCCCTTTGTTTTCACCAATCTGGAGACGGCGGAGACGATAAAATATGCTTCCAATGCTTTTCTGGCCAGCAAAATCTCTTTTATCAATGAGATGTCGCGCCTGTGCGAGCAGGTCAATGCCGATGTGAATGAAGTGGCTCAGGCCATGGGGCTGGACAGCAGGATTTCTCACAGGTTTCTCCGGGCCGGTCCCGGTTATGGCGGCAGCTGTTTTCCCAAGGATACCCGGGCGATAGTGAGCATGGCCGAGGAGGCCGGTATAGATCTCGAGCTGATAAAAACCGGCATCCAGGTTAACAGAGAGCAGAAGGAATATATGGCCGATAAGATCATCAATGAGCTGGGCAGCGGTGAAGAAGGCAGTCAGCTTGCGGGCATGACCATCGGAGTGCTCGGCCTGAGCTTCAAGCCGGAAACCGACGATATGAGAGAATCTCCGGCTCTGACCATACTTCCCCGTCTCATAAAAGAGGGAGCGGCCATTCAGGCTTTCGATCCCGAGGCGATGAAGAACGCGGCTGAATGTCTGGATGAATATGAAAGGGATATAGTTTATTGTGCCAACGAATATGATGTGATGAAGAACGTCGATGCGGTTGTTCTTCTAACTGAATGGAATCAATTCCGCCGGCTGGATTTTGAGCGCCTGAAAAGAGTGGTAAACCAGCCTGTATTCTTTGATCTGCGCAACGTATACAATGAAAAAGAGGTGGCTCCCCGCGGAATAAGATATATCGGAGTGGGGAGGGCTGCCAGGCCGGCAGAAAAATCTGAAAAAATATAGGTTTTGATCCTAAAGTTGCTGGATTTGTGTCTCTGATTTTGTTATAATATAAGTGCTGATATTGAAATAAAAGCTGCGGGAGGAAGATTCAAAGATGGCTAACATAAAATCCTATCTCCGACCCATAATGTTTATAAAAAAGAATATTATCGGCCTCTCACCGGTCGGAGTTACAGCGGGTGTTATAAGTATGTTTATTTTACTCGCTGTGCTGGCCGCTCCTCTCCAGGCCGAAAGCAATGATAATGGCCTGCGGGCCAATAACTGGTGGCAGAACCTGCATGTGGATCAGGGAGCCCAGGTTATCAGCCTCGAGCATGAGGAGCTAGAACTGCCTGAAAACGAGGAAAATTACCGCAGCTTTTCCGAACAGGGCCGGGAAAAATTGTACGACCTGGCCAGCCAGTTCGATGACGGCGATAGCCCTGAAGATACGGCCGATCATCTTATGGCAGATGGAGACAGTCGGAATCCGGATTATTCCGGGGCTGGATTGAGTGAACTCAAAACAGCCGAAGACGATAGTTTCACCTCCCGTCTGAGCTTGAATGCTATAGAAACTGAAGATGAATTTTACTCTGATGGCGGTGAGCTGACCGGTGTCGATGTCGAGTTATCGTTGAGTGACAGCACCGCCCTGAGTGCCGGTTTTAGCAGAGAACAGACCGATCAGCTTCATCGTCGGGAAAATTCCGCAGAGGAGCTCGATTATCTCGAATATGAAGATGATTTTTCCGGGCTGGAGTCGAATTCTTCGGCCGGAAATATGAATGAAGGTATAACACGGGAAGGTGATTATCTCTGGAGCGACGGAGAAGAAACTGAAACAGGCCGTCTGGGAGTTAATTACAGTCCGCTGGAAGAGCTATCTCTTTCAGCCGGTTTCACCTATGAGGATCTTTACCTTTCTCCTTCCCGGCAGACTGCAGAGCTGGGTTTTGAGTACAGTGATATCAACAATCACCTCGGAGAAAGAGTTGATAGACTGCGGGCCAACTATGAGGTTGATGAAGGAGATATGTTCCGCGAGAGAACCACAGGTCTCGAGCTGGATGTTATGGATTCGGCCATGCTCTCAGCCTCATATTCACTTCTCGACATAGAAGAGATCGAGGATAAACTACAACAGCAGACAACTCTCGATCTGGGTCTGGGTGTAGATTTTACCGAACTGGGCTCGATGTTTTTGGGTTATCAGCGCCATGAGAACTTACTTTTTCCTGAAGATGAAGAAGGGGAAGATGAATACAACATCAGAGCTAGCTTCACCATAGATTTTTAGAGGCGGTGATGCATTTTGTCAAATCTCAAAAATGACAGTTCAGCGCTGATTTTTGCGTTTATTATGGTTTTCAATATATTGATAGCGACAGCCGCAGTGACAGTACCCGCTGCGGCCCTTGAATTTTCTGAAGGAGAAAGAAACAGCCTGGGCGAAGTGGAGCAGAAACTCAGAGGTGAAATTTCCGGGCAGGAAACCGTCGAACGTCTGGAAAGGGCGGAACGTGAGCTTTATGGTCGGGTTAGAGAGGGGGAGCCGGAGCTCAGATTGAGATCGCTGGAAAGTTATGTGCTGGGTGGAGATGGATCGCCGGGAATGGAATTTTTGCTGGCTGCCCTTGAGAGAAATAAATTCGGTTCTCCCCGGACTGAGCCCCTGCTGGACAGGCTGGCAGCACTGGAAGCAGAATTTGGGTTGAGCGGCGAGCTGGCTCTGCCCGAAAGTATACAGGCGGATTATACGGGCCGCGAACTGGGCCGGGACGGCGCTTTACCCCGGCTGCAAAAACTGCTGGTTCAAAGTGAAGAAGAGGGGAATATAACAGCAAACGAAGCTGAAGAACTGATTGAAATTGCTCCAGGTGAGAGCTTTACGGTTAGAATTGAAACTGCTGTCAATTCCGGCGATATTGAAACCGGACGACGGGTTAACTTCTCTCTGGAAGAGGATTTCGTTGTCGATGATGTACTGATCTTGCCGGCTGGAGCAGTCGGAGAACTGCGGGTTACCGGGACAGATTCGCGCAGCTATTTCGGTCAGGATGGAGAGATTCATTTTGAAGATTATCAGCTTTACTCACTGGACGGACAGCGGCTCCGGTTTGATTTTCTCCCGCCTGAAGAACCTGATGGTACCACGGATAGGATCAGAGAGTTTTTCAGCTTCGATAACTCCCGTTTTCTGGCTCTGGGCGGAGGAGTGGCCGGAGCTGCAATTTTAGAACATCCGGGAGGCATGCTGTTTGCGGGGGCGGTGCCCGGTCGCGAGGAAGAGTTAGAGCAGGGCGAGATTGTAGAAATGGAGATAACCAGAAGGGCGGACGTTTACGGTCTTCCCCTCGAAGAGGAACAGTAATATGAGGGATAAGACAGTTTACAGCACCGCTGTATTCATCATTTTAAAACCGGCTTTATTTTTTTTGATCATTTTTTTATTTATCTTTTTATACCCCGGCGGCCTGCCCGGATTCAGCGGATCGATAATCGCCGAAACGGATCCGGAGGGTTCTCTGCAGGAATCTGTGGAGGGGGATTATTATGAGCTGACCGGGGACAGCATTCATGTCGATTATCAAAAGGGTTATGTGCGGGCTGAAGGGGAAGCAGTTTTCAGCCGCGGTGAAACTGAAGTCCACGCCCGCAAGATAGAATATTTTCTGGATGCCGGTGATATATACGCCCAGGGTGACCCCGTAACTTTATATACGGCCGATGAGGTCATCGAAGGCGAATCTCTTACATATAATTATTTCAGCGAGGAAGGGGAACTGGTATCGGCCCGATCTCATATCAACGATGTGCATGTGGAGGGTAAGGTTTTTAAAGTTGTTAGTGAAAAAGATCACGCGGCTGAGCTGGAAGATGCTGTCGTCACACCCTGTGCATATCCCGATCCGCATTATCGTTTTGAGCCGGAGGTGATGAAAATATATCCCGGCGAGAAGATCGAGGCCCAGAGGGTGGATGTCCTCTGGGGGGATACCCGGGTTTTTTATCTGCCCTCCTACACCATAGAGTACGATGAAGAAGGGGAGGAGTCGGATTCCATCATCCGCGAACTCACCTACGATAGAGAACAGGGAGTGATTGCCGAGATAAAATATCCCTATTATCGGGAAGAGCTGACCGAGGGAGTAATTTATTTTGACAATACGGAAAAAGATGCCCGGGAAATATCGCTGGAAAATGTTTTCACGCCGACCGGCGGTATCATGCTGGAGACCTATTATGATGAGCATATTGAGGACGAAGAAGAGGATGAATGGGAGGAAAGTTACGGCGGCAGGCTTAATCTGCAGCCTGCCGACTGGCTGATGCTGGAAACTTATTACGATAGATACGATGATTATGAGGATGAATGGGAGGAAGGCTATGGCGGTTACAGCGAACTTCAGGTCGGTGAACGGACTTCAACTCATCTCGGCTATGATTATGAGGATGATGAGGGAGATATAGAAGAGGACAGGTATCTTGGCTGGCAGCGGGATCTGCGGGATGATCTCTGGCTGCGCCAGCGCTATACGATTACGGAAGAATGGCATGAAGATGATGAGGATGATGTTTATAAAGAAAGGCCGCTTGTCACCACCTTAAATTATTCGCCTCCTGGCCGCAATCAGCGTTTTGATCTGCATTATGATTTTGAACTGGAGGAGTGGCGGCAGGAATATACCCATAACGAGTACCTCAGCGATGAATTTACCATCGATTTTTATCATGATTATAGAGATGGGGATCTTGATAGGGATGAGTATCAATTGACCCATGATACCGATAGGACCACCACTTCTCTGCGCTATAGAAGAGGATTTGACGAGGAATATCTACCCTATGTCGAGACCGAACTGGATCTGACATCTACTTCTTCGCTGCGGACGGGTTATGGGCGCAAGGTCGATGAGGATAAAGAGGCCCGTCAGCTCGAAGTAAAGCCGGCCTGGGGGGATAGTCTGCAGCTCGGGCGGGGATTTACCCTGGCGGCGGATATATCGTTTCGTCATATCAATTACACCGATCAGCCGGATTATGATTATTATCAGGAAACATTTTCGGATTTACGGCTTAATTATGAACGTGAGGGGGATACGATTCATAACGACATCACCCTGAACCGGGAGGAGACCAGTGTGAGAGGAGAGCCTTATTTTGATATAGATGATGATAAGGATGAAGATGATGAGGAATTGATTTATGGGCTGCGGACGGCCAGTTTTTATGAGACTGACGAAGAGCTGCGGGAAGGCATTCAGCTCGAAACCAGGCTTGAATATGATTACCATGAGGAGGACTGGAATTATAAGCTGGTGGGTCTGCGCCGTCAGCGAGATTGTTTTAGCTATCACGTGGGCTATGATTTTAGCGATAACTCCTATCGTTTCGGGTTTGATCTTTTTGGAGCGCCGCCTGAAGGAGTCCGAAAAGTATTTTGAGGAAATTAACCTTTGATATTTGCCGGGTAATCATGATATAATAGGCTCGATAGAATAAATTAAGATGGACAAAACCAGTATATTTCCCATCATGCAGAGGATTATATAACTTATTGAACCTATGAAATTAGCTGCCGCTTTTTGAGCAGGGCAGAAGGGAGAAAGAAGGATAGTTAATTATGGCACAAAAAGGTCATTCTGAAGATTCCGGCCACCGATCTTTAATCGATCCAGAAGCTGAAGTAGCTGAAGATGTCGAGCTGGGCGAAGGGGTAATTATCGGTCCGGAAGTGGTGATAAAAGAGGGAACATTTATATCATCAGGAGTTGAGATACGCGGCGATACCTATATCGGCTGCAATAATTACATAGACCGAGGGGTGCTGATGGGTTTTCAACCCCAGCATCTCGGCTATGACGATGAAAGGACAAGACTTATTATAGGGAACAATAACTATATCGGCACCAGAGCTACCCTGCATCGCGGGACAGAAGAAAGAGGCATGACCAAAATAGGTGATGGCAATCATCTGGGGACCTGTGTGCATATTGCTCATGATTGCCTGCTGGCCGATAATATAAGAATGGAGGAATTTACCCAGCTGGGCGGCCATGTAGAAATAGGAAGTCACAGTCAGATAGGTGCTCTAACCGGAATTCATCAATTTGTTCGTCTGGGCAGCGGTTCCCAGGTCGAGCCGCAGGCCAAGGTCAATCAGGATGTTCCTCCCTACCTCAAGGCCGGAGGGCATCCTGCCCGTTTGAAAGGGCCGGGAAACTGTCCTGACAGCGAGGTTAAACTTCAGATAGCCAGAGCTTTTGAATTGCTCTGCCGATCTGATCTCAACGTCAGTCAGGCAGCAAAAGAAATAGAAGCAAATCTTGACGGAGCCGAAATAACTGAATTTCTGACATTTCTTGATAGCAGTGATCGGGGAATCTGTCGTTAGAATACAGGAGGTTTTTTGCTAATGTCAAAAAGGAAAGTTGGAGTTATTGGCGTGGGCAGCATGGGGAAAAATCATGTAAGAGCTTATGCTGCTTTGAATCAGATGTGCGAGCTGATCGGGGTTTATGATATCAACGATGAGAGAAAAAATGAGATAGCCAACAGTTATGGTGTCAAAGCTTTTGATTCCAATCAGGAGTTGATGAAAGAGGTGGATGCTGTCAATATTGCCACCCCTACCACCACCCATTACGAAATCGCTGATCGGGCTCTCGAGGAAGGCTTACATATCCTTGTAGAAAAACCGATAACCGATTCGCTGGAAGAAGCGAAGAATTTGCTGCGCAAGGCAAACGAGAAGGATCTCAGAGTACAGGTCGGACATATAGAGAGATTCAATCCTGCCATCCAGGCCCTACCTGGAGTTCTGCAGGATAAAGAAGTTTTAGCTCTCGACGTTCACCGCCTGGGACCTTATGACCCCCGCATAGATGACACAGATGTTATTCAGGATCTTATGATCCACGATATGGATATAGTCAGCTCTTTAGTGCCGGGTGAGATCAAAGATCTTTCCGCTTTCGGCAGGAATGTTGCTTCCAACTCTCATATAGATTATGCCGTGGCCAATATACGGATAGATGGTGGAGTTATCGCTACCCTGACTGCCAGCCGGGCCACGAACAAAAAGGTGCGTCAGATGGCTATAACCACCAAAAACACCTATATAGAACTGGATTATCTGCAGCGCAAAATAAAGGTTACCCGCCGCGGAGGAATAAGATCGGATAAAAGCGGTTACCAGCGCGAAAATGAGCTGGAGGAGACCTACGGCAGCGAAGAGGAACCGCTGAAGTCTCAGCTGGCCCACTTCCTGCGCTCTATCGAGAACGGCACCCGTCCTCTCATCAACGGAAGCGACGGGATGGAAGCGCTCAAACTGACCAAGAAAATCCAGAATCTGGTCTATAATAAGAGCGAAAATTGTGAGAGGCTGAATGAAACCAAAGATTCTTATTCTCTCTCCGGATAAAAATACAAAAGGAGAATTAATATATGATACCGATTGCCAGTCCCAGGCTGGATGAAGCCGAACAGGAGCAGGTGCTTGAGGTAATTAAGAGCGGCATGCTGGCAGCCGGGGAACAGGTTGAAAATTTTCAGGAGGAGTTTGCCGATTATATCGGCACCGTTCATGCGATAGCTGCTGCCAATGGAACCTGTGCTCTGGACCTGGCCGTAAAGTCCAGCGATTTAAGTCAGGGTGATAAGGTCATAACCACCCCCTTTACTTTTATCGCCAGCGCCAATGCTCTTTTATACAATGATTTGGAGCCGGTCTTTGTAGATATAGACCCCGAGACATTCAATATAGATCCCGAATGCATCAAAGAGGCGCTCGATAACGATCCCGGGATAGCCGGCATTATGGTCGTGCATCTATTTGGGCTGCCGGCAGATATGCCTCGAATAATGGAGATAGCGAGCGAATACGATCTGACAGTGATAGAAGATGCTGCTCAGGCCCACGGAGCTGCCATAGACGGTAAAAAAGTGGGCTGTTTTGGGGATGCTGGTATTTTCAGCTTCTATCCGACCAAAAATATGACCACCGGTGAAGGCGGCATGCTGGTAACTTCCGACGATAAAATAGCCGAGAACGCCCGATTGTACGCAAATCACGGGCGCAGCGATCATTATCATCATGAAGTTCTGGGCTATAATTACCGCATGACCGATCTCTCCGCCGCTATAGGTCGGGAGCAGTTAAATAAACTGCCCGAATTCAATCAGGTGAGAAGAAGAAATGCTCTCTTTTTGAATCACAGGCTGCAGGATCTCGATTGGCTGAAAGTTCCCACAGCCGGGGAGAATTTTTATCATGTGTATCACCAGTACACCGTCAGGGTGCCGGCTGAAAAACGCGAGAGTATCATTAACTATCTCGAAAACAATGAGATAGGCTGCGGAATTTATTATCCGGAACCGGTTTACAATCAGCCTGTCTATAAAAAGAGAGGTTATGAAGAGGTCAGCCTGCCCGAGACCGAAGGGGCCGTGCAGGAAGTGCTTTCTCTGCCTGTTCATCCCGGAGTGGAGGATGAAGATCTTGAAGTCATAGCTTCTGCCCTTCTCTCCTATGAAAGTTGACCGTCAGGAGGTTTATATAAATGAGAAAACTCTTAACCGGCCGTGTTTTCGGTTTTACCCTTTTCACAGTTTTATTTTTGGTGATGCTGGCTTTTTTGACAGTACAGCCGGCAGCTGCCGGAGAAGCCGAAAGGGTGAGGTTTGAGGATACTTTCACTTTGACCGGTGGACTGCGATTTAGCGATTTTGCAGCTGATGATGTGGAGGAAACGGTGGGAATTACCTTCACGGGAGATTACGGTCTCAGCGACAGAATTCGGGCCGGATTGAATTACGAATACTATCCGGCGGATATCGAGGTCAACGATGAAGAACATGAGCTGAGTCTGCATGGCATCAGCGCTGTAGCTTCATTTGAGATCGGTAGAGCCGACCCCGATGAAGATGAGAGAGAAGAAGAAGCTGAAGAGGCTTCTAATTCTGAGCGTACCCGCCAGGCCATAACTGCGGGCGCCGGTTATTATGAAGGAACTATAGACAATGGGGATGAGCACGATATCGATGGCGAGATGGGTTATCGTCTCTCTTTTCGACTCCTGCATAACCTTGCCTCCGATGTTCTTGTAGATGCCGAAGCTGGTTATCGCAGACTGGATATGGACGTGCCGGATGATTATACTTCTTACACCGACGATATGGATCTCTCCGGAGCCTTTGTCAGTGTTAGTCTGGGCTATCAATTTTAATAGACACCTGATTTATCCCTATCCCCCGTCTTTTTATGGGGGATTTAATTTTTTAGAAAATCAAATACCGCCTGATGACAGGTTTGGGTTTTTGAGTATGCCTGAGATTTATGACATCCGTCCCAATTTGTGTTATAATTAGGGGCAGGAATGGATCTGGCTGATTAAAATATCAGCTTGCTTTTTGGACTGTGAGCTAAAAAACCCAGGTTTCCAGTAAAGGAGGATTTTACGTTGAGTTATATGTCCCGATATCGAGACTGGTTTTTGAGCGATTATATTGATGAAGAAACTAAAGCCGAGCTTGAGAGCATTGAGGATAATGAAGAGGAGATAGAGGATAGATTTTATAAGGATCTTGAGTTTGGCACCGGCGGTATGCGCGGCAAGATCGGCGCCGGAACCAATCGTATGAATAAATACACCGTGCGCAGAGCCACTCAGGGTCTGGCCAATTATCTGCTCAACTATTTTGATGATAATGAGGAGAAAAAGAGCGCCGTTATAGCCTACGATTCTCGCCATAAATCCCGCGAGTTCGCAGAGGAAGCAGCGCGGGTGCTGGCTGCCAACGATATCAGGTCTTATATTTTCACCCGTATCTCCCCCACTCCTGAGCTATCTTACGCCGTAAGAAAGCTGGGCACTGGAGCGGGCATTATGATCACTGCCAGTCACAATCCGCCCGAATACAACGGTTATAAAGTTTATGGCGGCGAGGGAGGTCAGCTGGTGCCTGATAAAGCCCGCAAGGTCATGGCAGAAATCGGCGAAATAGATGACTTTTCGCTGGTCAATACCATGGAGCTGGATAAAGCTAGAGAGCAAGATCTTGTGGAGGACGTAGAAGAAGAGCTGGAAGATTCCTATCTGGAAACGGTTGCTTCGGTGCTGCCCGATGTCGATCTGGCCGAAAAAAGCGGAGATGAGCTCAGCATAGTATATACACCGCTGCACGGAACAGGCAGCCGGCCCATCCAGAAGTTAATGGGAAAGCTGGGCTTTAGCGAAACTCTGGTTGTGCAGCGCCAGGCTGAAGCTGATCCGGATTTTTCTACCGTAAGCCAGCCCAATCCCGAGGAAGAACAGGCTTTTACGCTGGCGCTGGAGGTGGCTGAAAGCTCAGACACCGATCTGATCATGGCAACCGATCCTGACTGCGATCGACTGGGGGTTATGGTTCCGGAGCACAATGATGAGAATTTCCGGCTCTTAAGCGGCAACGAAATCGGAGTCCTTATGGCGGATTATCTGCTGGAAAGGATGGAGGACCAGGGTAAAATTCCTGATAGAGGAGTAATTATCAAGACGATAGTTACCACCGAGATGATTCTGCCGCTGGCCGATGAATACGGCTGTGAGGTCATGGACGTGCTGACCGGTTTTAAATATATCGGGGAGAAGATGAACCAGTTTGAAGAAGAGGAGCGCGAGTTCATTTTCGGCTTCGAAGAGAGTTACGGTTATCTGGCCGGCAATTATGCCCGCGACAAAGATGCTGTGCTTGCTGCAGCTCTGATGGCTGTGCTGGCTTTATATCATCAAAAGGAGAACAGGATCGATCTTCTGACCAGACTGAAAGAGCTGCGGCAAAAATACGGTTATTATAAAGAAGAGGTCAGGTCTATCTGGATGGAAGGCAAGCGCGGTGAAGAGAAGATAGCAGGTGCTCTGGCCAGGCTGCGAGAAGAATATCCGGATGAAATTGCCGGCAGCGGTGTTATAAGAATTCACGATTATAAAGAAGGTCAAACTGTCGAGTGCGAAAGCGGAGCGGCAGAGGAGATAGATCTGCCCGAATCAAATGTGCTGCAGTTCCGTCTGCAGGACGATTCTCTTTTGACCATCAGACCTTCAGGCACCGAACCGAAGTTGAAAGTTTATTCTGCCGTCTGCGCCAATACCGAGCCGGGAGCGCAAAATCGTCTGGAAGAAGTTCGTGAGAGTTCGCTGGAAATGATAGAAGAAATCCTCGAAGAAGTTTAAGCGGGGTGTTAAAATGAATATAAATAAGGCTGTAATTCCTGCGGCTGGTTATGGAACCAGATTTTTGCCGGCTTCGAAGGCAATTCCTAAAGAAATGATTCCGGTCGTCGACAAACCCACTATCCAGTATGTGGTTGAAGAAGCCGTTAGAGCAGGTATTGAGGAAGTAATGCTGGTGACCGGGAGAAATAAAGAAGAGATAGAAAATCATTTCGACCGTGATCCTGAACTTGAACAGGTTCTGGCGGAAAAGGGCAAGAATGAAATGCTCGAGCGGGTAAAATATGTCTCCGATCTGATTACAATTCATACCGTGCGGCAAAAAGAGCAGAGAGGTCTGGGGCACGCTGTTGCTCATGCGGAAGCATTTGTCGGAGATGAATATTTTGCCGTGCTGCTGGGCGATGATATTATGCACAGCGAAAAACCTGTCATAGGACAGCTGATCGATCATGCCCGGGAGAGCGGCAAACCCGTTATAGGCTGTCAGGAGGTTTCGCGCGAAAGCATTCAACTTTACGGGTCTGTCGACTGCGAGGAGCGTTCAAAGCGTCGGGCTAAAGTTTCCGACCTGATAGAAAAACCAGCTCCGGAAGAGGCTCCTTCGACTCTGGCAGTACTGGGGAGATATGTGCTGCCACCCGAGATATTTCCAATTATCGATGAAACACCTCCCGGCAAAGGAGGAGAAATTCAGCTGACCGATGCCATCAAAATTCTGGCTGAAAGGCAGCATGTCGAAGCTTTTAACTTTCGGGCCAGACGGTATGATGTTGGCAGCAAGCAGGGTTTTTTGCAGGCTACAGTGGAGCACGCCTTAAGGCGGGAGGATATATCCGATGAATTTCGCAGTTATTTAAAAAAGCTGCTGAACGGGGAAATAGAACAGGAGGATTGATCCGCCAAAACTGATTAAGGGGAAGGATCAAAAAATTGTCAAGTAAAGCACACACGGGAAAAAAATCATATCGATTTTTATTTGTGAGAGCGGCTGTGCTAATCCTGGCAGCTATCCTGTTTCTGCTGCTGCCGGGTCATCCAGTCAGGGGTCATGATCTGGTGGCCGATGAGTACATTTCCCGCTATCGAGAGCTGGAGAATAAGTTTCCCGGCACCTTTTATATGTCCGGAAACAGAGAGAAGCAAAAGGTGGCTTTGAGTTTTGATGACGGGCCATCACCACAGCATACACCGGAAATTCTCGATATTCTGGCTGAATACAGCGTCCCGGCCACTTTTTTTCTGCTGGGGCAGGAAGCTGCTGAACATACCTGGCTGGTGGAAAGAATTGCCCGGGAGGGTCATGAACTGGGCAACCATTCCTACACCCACCGCAATTTTACCGGCCTGGAATGGTCGGCTGTAGAGGAAGAAATCAGGCGCACCGGCCAGCTGATCGATGACATTACCGGCGAGTATCCCCGGCTTGTTCGTCCTCCCTATGGTGGTGTTACAATAGGCCAGCTGCAAAGATTTGAGCAGAGCGATTATAAGCTGGTTAACTGGTCGGTAGATGCAGGAGATTACGAGGAGGAGAACCAACCGGAAATTCTGCTGGCCCGCATTCAATTGCAGATGCATCCCGGCGCCATCATCCTGCTTCACGATGGAGGCGGCGACAGGAGCAGCACCATCAGGATACTGCCCGAATTAATCGAAATGCTCCAGGATGAGGGTTTTACCTTCACCACGGTGGGAGAGCTGATAGACAGCAATTATTACTGATATTATAAAGAATTTAGGGAAAGGGCGTGATCACGATTTCCTTCCTGACTGCTCCCGTTCCATCTCCTAATTCCCGCCTGGAATTGGAGAAATTCGAGCTGGAGTCCGAAAAGATCAGTGAACCTTTGCAAATATTACATCTCAGCGATCTGCATTTTACACGCTGGGGGCGTCTTGAAGATAAACTTCTGGCTGAAGTAGCCGGTCTCGAGTTTGATCTGATGGTTATGACCGGCGATTATATAGATAATATGCGTAACTTTGATAAATTCAGAACATTTTTGCAGCAGCTGAGCCGGCAGGTTCCCGCCTTTGCCGTCCCGGGCAACCATGATTACCGATATGATCTGGATAAGATCGGCAGGGGGCTGTCCGGAGCCGGGATCCGCCTTCTCAGAAATGAACATGTGGAGCTGAAAGTTTCCGGCAGCTCGATCAATATCGTCGGTGTCGGCTGTCCGCGGATGGACAGGCACAGATTTGCCCATGCCTGTACGCCGAAGAAAAGCGGCAGCGGTTTTAATCTGGTGCTCTCTCATACCTATCAGGTTATCGAGCAGATTGAAGAGATGGGACGAACCCATTCTCTGCCCAGACAGGAACTTATTCTGGCAGGGGATACCCACGGGCGCCAGGTCGATCTGCCGGTGGTCAGATTCTTTTTTGATCTGATTTACCAGGAGGATTTTGTCTCCGGGCTTTTCGAGCTGGAAGGGGAAAATCTCGGTCATCTTTATGTCAACCGCGGTCTGGGAGTGAGTGCAGTTCCCCTGCGGATAAACTGTCCGCCGGAAATAACCCTGATAGAATTAAAACCGGTCGACCGCGATTGAATTTTTCCGCTTGCTTTCTTCAGGGAAGAGGCGGGATTTTTGATTATTTTAGAAGAAAGGATTTATTTTATTAACTGGAAGCTTTAAAGCTTCCAGTGGAAACCTAAAAATAAACTAAATTTTAAGGCCCTCACCTTTCATCTGTAAAAAAAACAAACCCGCGGAGTTGATATGAACATGAAAAATCTGAAAAAAATATCGATATTTCTGCCTGTCCTCATCATGGCTTTTATGGTTTTTGCAATTCCCGGGCTGGCCGAAAGTGGCGAAGAAATCAGCCGGGATGAACTTTCCTCGCAGGAATTCTGGGAGCTGCATCGAGAAGAAGCCCAGGAGGCGATCGCTGAAAATGGCAGCTTAAAGGATAATTATCGGCTGGCGGTCAGTCAGGCCAATCTGGGATACGTCAGAGAAACTATGGAGATGATCGATGAATTTGCCGATGATTTCGATGTCGATAAGCTGGAGGAAGAGATCGATAAGGAGCTGCATTTAGCCCGGATGGGTTCTGAGAATATTCTTTACATGAACTATGCTGCCTTTTATTACAGCATCATAAGGGAGCCGGAGGAAGCAGCCGGTTATTTCGCCCGCATTATCGAGCGCGATGAGGGCAATGTCTGGCCCTATAATTACAAGGCTACTCTTTATATCGAGGAGTTGGAAGACATGGATAGGGCCCATGAAATTTTGAAACAGGCGCTGGAGATTGAGGATAACGATTATA
The DNA here is from genome assembly GCF_900103135.1 of Halarsenatibacter silvermanii. Lineage (NCBI taxonomy): Bacteria > Bacillati > Bacillota > Clostridia > Halanaerobiales > Halarsenatibacteraceae > Halarsenatibacter > Halarsenatibacter silvermanii. The sequence continues at coordinate 46,295 of NZ_FNGO01000007.1, forward strand.
CCCATCTTTTGCGAGCCTATGCCTATTATGAGTCAGGCAGCTATATCAGAGCTCTTAACAGCCTGCGCCGGGGGCGGGCTGCCATGGATGATCTGGAGGATATAATGTGAGCTGTCAGCGGATAGATCCGCAGCAATAACAGCAGGTTAACCGCGATTAAATTGAATTTAATCGAACTGGAAGGGGAGAACAAGTTGAAATCACCATCTAAAAAATTTCTGTCGGTTTTATTCCTGGCCATGCTGGCAGGATTTATTTTTTTGAATTTAGCCGGGAGTGAATTGAGGGCTGCTGAGGTTTCAGAAGAATCCCGGTATGTATTGATTCATCTGGACGGCATCTCGGGCGAAAATTTCTATAATAATATGGAGGCAGGCGAGCTGCCCAATCTGGCTGATTTTTTTTATGAAGAAGAAATGCGCGGACGGGCTATAACTTACTATCCTCCCTCAACTCCTGCGGTGATAACCCGGTTAAAAGAGGGCAAAACACCTGCTCAGGGCTCGATTGTCGATTGGGAGGGGTACAGCCCCGAAGCCGGGAGAACCTACAGCCAGCTGGAGAGCACGGCTGAGATGGTATCCAGCAAGGGCCGCAGATCCCGGGGAACTTTCCTGCAGGGAGTGCCGGGTTTTCACATTCCGGTCGGCCGTTCACTGGGCAATCTCCCCTATCTTCTGGATGATTATCAGGCGCTGGAATTTTACTGGTTCAGCACCGATTTTTTTGCTCATGCTTTTGGCAGCGGGGCTCAAAAGCGGCAGCTGGAGAGATTCGACCGCGAGTTTGGCCGCTTTGTCGAAGGGCTGGATGAGGAAAAGCTGGAGAATTTGAACGTGATTATCTATGCCGATCACGGCATGAATTTCGGTGAAATGGTGGAGGTTGAAGATGATGTTAAAAGGCTGGCAGGCGAGCATTTTCGGGCCTACAGCTATCCCAACCTGTATCTGGAGGAGATAAGGGGCATTCGCCGCTCCCGTGAGAAAAAGGATCAGCTGGCCCGGGACGTTGTTGAAAAAAGCGAGCTCGATCTGGCTTTTTATCGAACACCATCGGGAGAGGTGAAGGGTTACGGGCCGGAGAGCAGAATCCGACTTTCCCTGGCCGGCGAAGATATCGACGGGGGAATTAGTTATGAGTACGAAGGCAGAGATGTTTTCGGTTATTATGACGCCGGTTATAAGGGCGAATATCTCACCCCGGAAGAATGGCTGGAGAAGACCGGCCATCTTGATTTTCCGGCCGCTCCTGTCAATCTGATGAGCCTTATGAAGAATCCCGAAGCCGGCGATATTGTGGTGGTGCTCAATCCGCCCAAATTCACCGGCGGCGGTTATGTCAGGCACGCTTCTCATCAATCGCTGGAGGCCCGGGATATGACTGTACCGCTTCTGGTTCGCGGCGATCAGTTAAAATCGCTTTATGGGGAGGAATATATCTGGCTGCCTGATATTTTCTCGCACAGGCTGGATGTCGACTTTGATGGGGCAGAGCCCGAAAGAGAAAACCACAGCCTGAGCCTCTGGACCGGCGCGGGTGAGCCCGGGGGCAGCCTGAGCTTTTCCCCGACCTATCGGGTCAGATTGGGTTATGATAACTTCGGCGGCGGAGACAGCGCGGCCTGGGCGGAATACGATTTTTACAGCTCCTATCTGCACCGACTCTGGCTGGGCGGTGGGCTGAATGAACCGCACAGCAGTGCTGATCTGACCGGGCGGCTGCGCTATGACCTGCGGCTCAGAAGGCTTGTGGCCAGCTATATAAATTACTTCAACGGACGAGATTCCGAGCAGAGGCTGCGGTTTGAGCTCGCCTCCTCATTTGATCTGAAAGTATTCGATTTTGAAAAGCTGGGCATCAGAATAAGCTGGTAATTGAAATTCGGATCTTCCTGCCTTCAATGATAGCGATCTTATACGACATCTATAAACCGATAACAGGAAGAGCCTCAGGTTCGATAAATATTTTAGACAGAGGAGGATACTTCAGATGACAAAAAATTCGCAGGAAATTGTTATGATGCTGACCAGGGACTGGCCGGAAAAATATACTGAACGACTGGAGGAAAAAGAGCCCGACCTGAGAGTTATTCAGGCTATTGAGCGAGAGGAGCAGCAGCAGGCGCTTAATCGGGCTGAGATAGTGGTGGGTCTGGCTCGTGAATTCGAAATAGACCTGCTGGTCGAGGCAGAGGGAGTCGAATGGATTCAGACTCTGACGGCCGGGGTGGATGAGATTATCAATTCGCCCGGGGCTGAGAAACTGGAAGAGAGAGGCGTAAAAATTACCAGCATGAGCGGTATTCATGGCGATGTCATGGCCGAACATACCTTTGGATATTTGATCGGTTTTTCCCGGAGATTTCACGAGTACCGCGACCAGCAGAGGGAGAATACCTGGGAGCGTCTGGAGATGGACCGCCTCAGCGGGAGGAAGCTCCTGATAATCGGGATGGGATCTATAGGCCGGGAGATCGCCCGGGTTGGCAGAGTTATGAATATGAAGGTGGCCGGAATCAAACGCGATGTTTCGGAGGATGTAAAAGAGGTGGACGAGTTGTATCCTTCTGAAAAACTCGAGGAAGCGGCGGCAGAATGCGATTATGCTGTCTCGATACTGCCCTACACCCCCGAAACTGAAGGAATGTTGGCCGGAGAGTTTTTCTCCGCCCTGCCGGATGATGCCTATTTTGTAAATGTCGGACGGGGGGAAGTAGTCGACGAGAAGGCGCTTTTGCAGGCTCTGGACGATAAAGAATTGGCCGGAGCCGGCCTGGATGTATTTGCCCAGGAGCCGCTGCCGGAGGATTCACCCTTCTTTGAGCGAGATAATGTTATTATGACGCCGCATGTGGCCGGTATTTTTCCGGGATATTATGATCGAGCCCTGGAAATATTTCAGGATAATCTGGAGAGGTATCGACGGGGAGATGAGCTCAAAAACAGAGTGAGTTATGAGCTGGGTTACTGAGTTTTTTCTTCTCAGTTTTGTGTTTCGCTGGCCGTATCCTCGCTGCTGAATTTAAATATATCCTTCCATTCGGCCCAGGGGAAAGATGGCCCTAAAAGCTCCCTGAGTTCTTTTGAACTGCGGGGCTTTTCAGCGACTATTTTTCCAGCCCTTTTTTGGCCGATTCCGGGTACAGCTTCAAGTTCGGCCCGGCTGGCTTTATCGACATGAAAGGGATGAGCAAGGGCTGTGATCGAGCGATAGCCCCAGTCTATAATTTGGGCTGAAAGCCGGTCGCGCTGGCTGTGATCGCCGGGAATTCCAACCAGAATAGGGTAGCTCCCCGGCTGGCGGGCGTAGGTCAATTTACCTTTCTTCTTTTCAGGCCAGAGCCCCTCGAGCACCGTGCCTCTCGGGAATACTCCCTCGAGCATGGGCCTGTTTATCTGCCGATTGACCTTTTTCTTAAACTCCTCGAAGCGGCCGCGGTCAACCTCCTGGGCCTGATACTGTCCCAGGGCGTTGACCTGTCTGATATTTATGCGTCTTAAAAGCAGGTCGTTCGACTTTATGCGCTCCAAAAACCTGTAATTGAGCCTGTATGTCTCCTCGCTCTCGCCCTCAAGACCAAAAAGGAAGTTGAGACCGGGGAGAATTTTGGGAATTCCCGACTGCCGCCGGCCGCCGATCTGGTTTAAAATTTTTATCGCTTTGAAGGTCAATTCTACATCGGTATCGATATTGTTGGCAGCCAGAACCGCCGGATCGGCCGACTCAAGTCCGAAGGCGGCCACATCACCGGCGGTATTGTGACGGGAGATGATTCGGACTGCCTCCTTGCCCAGCCGGGGATGGCGGGCTAAAGGACCGGGATTTATGTTATCGAGATGGAGAACATTGAGATCGGGATCGGCCCGGCGGATGCCGCGATAAAGTTCACGGAGAGCGGTGAGATAGGCTGAACTTCTGCTTTCAGGCCCATCTGGTCGGGAATGATAGGGACGATTGCTGGCCTTTTCAGGCGGCAGCCGGCCGCCGTGATATGAGAGCAGATCGGTCTGGCAGCCCAGACGAAAGTTATGTACCCCTCGTACGGCGGCAGCTTCGACTTCGGCGGCGATCTGATCGGGCTGCCGCTGATAACTTATCTTTTTGAGCGGTTCGCTGCAGAAGCTGCAGCCGCGGCGTCGCGGACACCCCCTGAATGTCTCCAGCTCGATGACCAGCCGGGGATAGCGGGGATGGCGCTCGAGAAGTTCAGTTCCTTTTTCAGCCCAGATGGCCAGAGCATCGGTCAGAACGGACCCGCCTCCTTTTTTGAGATCACGGGCAAGCAGGTCGGCTTCTATGCTGCCGCTTTTTCCCTCGCGCCGGCAGAGCCTGAGATAGATATCGGCCGCGGAAAGCTCTCCTGAGACTATATCGAAATTTTCGCGCAGCTTTTTGCCGCCGGGCAGCTGACCTAAAACCATAGTGATAGGACCGCATAAAACCAGGGTTGGATAAAAAACATTGCTGCTCAGATCCCGGAGTTCAGCCAGACTGAGCGGCTGCCCGCTGAGATAGTTGCCCGGCACGGTGGTGCCGGCTAAAACCAGGATCAGATCGTATTTTTCCAGACGGGTGCTGCGGTGATTTTCTGCCTCGCGAAAACGGCACTCTTCCCGCAGGCGATCGGCGGTGAAGTAGGTAATGTTCTGGCCGGGAAGGCCTGCATCCAGCAGAGCTCCATAAAGATAGCGGATGTGAGGTGAAACGTAGGGAGGTACCCCCAGGCAGGAGGGTTCATCGAGATAACCATCGATCAGGGCTATTTTCAGCTGGTTTTGACCTGTCATTATCGATCTCCTTTCCCGGTATTTTTGGCTGAAAGGTTATTCAGATGATAATATCGCGGCTGCCGAATTCCCCGTGGACGTTTTCATGATCGATATTATCGGTGATTATAGTATCTATGCTGTCGACAGTTAAAAATGTCGAGAGGCCGATAAAACTGAATTTGGAATGATCGGCCAGCAGAAACACTTTGTCCGATCTGTCTGCCATCTCACGCTTGATTTCAATTTCCAGATCATTGGCCTCGGTGGCGCCGTTTTGAGCGGTGATACCGGTACAGGAAGCGAAAAATTTGCTGGCGTTATAGTCGCTTATTATAGACCGGGCCTTGGGACCGACCATGGTATAATTGTGATTGCGGATAAGCCCACCCGAACAGATGACAGAAATATCCTTGTTTTTGGCAAGTTCAGTACAGGTGCTGGCTGAGTTGGTAATTACTGTGAGATCTCCGTAGTTTGAGTTCTGTATGAGGCGGGCCAGAAAAAAGCAGGTTGAACTGCCGTCCATAAAAATAGTGTCGTTGGGATCAATATATCTAAATGCTTTTTCAGCTATCTTTTTTTTGGCCTCGGTTTTGCGTTTTTTGCGCAGATCAAAATCCAGCTCTTCTTTTTCCCGACCGGAATTGACGGCGCCGCCGTGAGTTCTCTGCAGTACCCCCTGTTTTTCGAGCTTTTCGAGATCCCGGCGGATCGTTTCCCGGGTGACGCCGAACTTTTTACTTAAATTGCTGACCTCGACGCTGCCTTTGGTTTCTACCTCTTCGGCGATCGATTTGCGTCTTTCTTCCGCTAGCATTTTGGCTGAAAATCCCCCTTTAAAGCCTGGTTTCTGACATCTGAAGCATCTAATGGTACTATTATACCCTTTATAATATGATATCAGTATATTAAACAAAAATAAAGCAATGGAAATCAGTCAGGACATAAACACATTTTGGAAGTTAAATAGCGGGTTTATTTGCTGCTATTTATTTTTGACGGCGGCTTAAAAAACTGTTATAATATAAATAACATAAAAAACAAAAATTAATACAGAAAAACAAAGGGGGCGGGTGAATTTACCGGGATGATTCTATTTAGATTTTAAAAATTTGTCTCTGGATTGAGCGAATTAACCGCACACAATCGGTTAAGGAGGTTTATCGTTGAAAAAATACACAGGTAAGAGCAAATTTCAAAAAATAAAAGAAAATTCAGTGCCTTATCTGCTCGTTCTGCCGGCTTTTGCTTTTGTAGCTTTTATACTCTGGTTTTCGGTTATTTATGGGATAAGGATGTCTTTTTATCAGATAGAGCTTGGTATTCCCGGTGAACCATTTGTGGGTTTGGATAACTGGGTCAATTTGTTTGGTGAATCAAGATTTCAAAATTCTTTTAAACTATCTTTAATATTTGTAGCCGGGAGTGTGGGGCTGGGATTTTTATTGTCTTTTAGCTTTGCTCTGGGATTGAAGAAGGTAAAATTATTCTCCGTCGGGTTTCAGGGTCTGGCCCTTATTCCTTATCTGGTTTCCGGTATAGCTACAGCCATAATTTACAGATTTTTATTCGCCCGGGGGGTTGGTTTTGTCAATCAGATATTGCTTATTCTGGGAGTTGGCAGAATAGAATTTTTGAGCGTTCCTCACCTCGCCATGATTGTGGCAATTCTGGCCAATGTGTGGTTTATTGTTCCATTTTCCACTCTCATTTTGCTGGGAGGTTTGCAATCGATCGATCCCAATTTGATAGAAGCTGCTATCGTTAACGGAGCGACCAAAATGGATATTTTGCGGAAAATCACCATCCCTTTAATAAAACCCATGATAGGTATTGCCATGGTTTGGATGAGTTTTGCCAGCTTTAATATGTTCGATGTTATCCTTCCCCTGACTGGAGGAGGGCCGGGCAGAGCCACAGAGGTGCTGGCTCTTTATATGTACAGGCTGGGTTTTGATAGTCTTCGATATTCTGACGGAGCAGTGGTTATGGGAGTAATCTTAATAGCCAACGTAATAACCAGTGTTGTGTTTTTGAGAATATTTAGAAGTGAGGTGTGAACAATTGACTAAAAAAGTCAGGAATGCATTTCAATATATTAACAGACGTCTGCACTGGATAGCCATATTTATGCTGGTCTTTTTCACCCTTTTTCCGCTTTACTGGGGCATAACATCCTCTTTCAAATCCTATACTGCTATATATCAGGTACCCCCTCAATTATTTCCCGTTAATCCTCTTTTGAGAGCTTACAGATATGTATTCAATTTTAGGGGATTTTACAGATTTTTATTCAACAGCACTTTTTTGGCCGTAACTTCCTCCTTTTTAGCAGTGAGTCTGAGCGTACTGGCAGCCTACGGATTTTCCAGATTCAAATTTAAATTTTCGTCGATATTCTTTATGATGTTTTTAATTCCGCGAATAATTCCCCGGGCCAGCCTGATAATCCCTTTATTTGAACTGTGGTCCGGTCTGGGATTTTTAAACAGTTACGTTTCTCTGATAGTTTCCTACACCGCTACAGCTATCCCCTTAAATACAATGGTATTGACCGGATTTTTTGGGACAATTCCCACAGCGCTGGAAGAATCAGCTGCCATTGACGGTGCCTCCATGCGGCAGAGAATATGGCATATAATTTTACCCCTTTCCAAACCGGCTATAATTACAGTATCGGTTATGTCGCTGCGGGAAGCCTGGAATGAATTTCCCTTTGTGCTCACTCTCACCACAGAAACTGCCATGAGAACGCTGCCCTATCAGCTTTTCATGATGAGAGACGCGATGGGCATCGAGGACTGGCCGGTGGTTCTTGCTTTTGCCACGGTCACTATTGTACCCATACTTGTATTCTATCTGATCTTCCAGAGAACGGTAACAAGCGGTCTCATTGAGGGTGCTATTAAAGAATAAAGTCTGCTTTTCCTTTAAAGGGGGGTGATGACGCCGGCAAATAAGCAGTGCATTCAAGATCTGCAGGAATTGGAGACGTTTTCGGTCGCAGAGCAGTCGATCGGACATTAGCCAGCACTCAAACCCGGTGATCGAAACGGAGATTAAAAGGAGGGTAAAAATGAAAAAATTATTTTTAATTTCATTATTGCTAATCTTCGTATTCACAGGATTTGCCATGGAGGCCGAGGCTCAGGAGACGACGATAGAGGTCTGGTTCGGCCGGGAAGAATTCGTACCTGCCGATGAGTTTGAAACCTTTCATGAGGAAAATCCCGACATCCAGGTTGAATTCGACGTCATTCCTTTAGAGGAAAGCCACACTGATTTCATGAGAAATCACGCAGTAGGAGAAGCACCTGATATTGTGCAGATCTTCCATGAATTTATAGCCACTCTGGTAGCGGAAGGCACAGTAATGGATATCAGTGAGCATATAGAGGCCTGGGAGGAAGAGTATCCGGAGGATTTTGCCGAGATTTACGATATAGCCTGGGATCTGACCTCCTATAACGATGGGATTTACGGCGTAAATATACATTCCGGCCCTTTTTATATGGGTTATCGCAAGGACTGGCTGGATGAAGCCGGCCTGGACGAGCCCGAGACCTTCAGTGAACTTCTGGACCAGCTGAGAATTCTGCAGGAAGAAGTTCTCGACGAAGGTGCGGACGAGTACGCCTATGCCCAGCCCGGTGGAGCCCATCATCCTCCTTTCTGGATGATGTCGAAGTTTATGTCAATGGGAGGAGAGTTTACCGAGTCAGGTCTGCCCATCATAGATTCGGAAGCCGGCATAGAGCTGATCGAATTTTACATGGCTCTTAGCGAAGAAGGACTACAGGACCCTGAAGCTGATGTCTGGGCCTCGGGTGACATGAGAGGATCCTTCATGGGCGGCAGAGCAGCCTTTTTCCCGGAAGCGATCAATATCTTTGCCTATACCCAGGAAGAGCTGGAATACAATGAGGAATGGGAAGTTATGGTTCAGCCGCACAGAGAAGGAGCCGAAGAGGACTTTGTAGTTAACACCTTCGGCTGGCCCTACATGGTAAGCTCTAACACCGAACACCCTGAAGAAGTTATGGAAGTACTGAGATATCTATTCGATCCGGAAATCGTCATGGATGTGGCCAAAAGATATCAGCCCGCCAACAGGGCCGATGTCATGGAGACGGATGAATACCAGGAAGCCCATCCTTACTTTGAAATCCTGGAAGATGCTCATGCCGAGCAGGAGCCCTATCCCACTCATGTCAGGAGTGTACAGAGAGATGACATCCTGAATGAGATGAAATATGAAGCGCAGCAGGCCGAGGTATCAGCAGAAGAGCTGGCGGAACAGTATCAGGAAAAACTGGATGAACTGGACCAATAAAATATAGTTCGAATTTTTAATATTTAGCCGGCCGGTTTTTATCGGCCGGCTAAAATTATAATGTGTTGGTTTTTTACCGCTGAACTGCGCTTTGATTATTTCGAAAAGGAGTCATCACAAAATAAAAAATCCTATTTTTATAATTATTAAGGGGGACAAAAATGAAAAAATTATTTTTAATTTCATTATTGCTAATCTTCGTATTCACAGGATTTGCCATGGAGGCCGAGGCCCAAGAGACGACGATAGAGGTCTGGTTCGGCCGGGAAGAATTCGTACCTGATGATGAATTTGAAACCTTTCATGAGGAAAATCCCGACATCCAGGTTGAATTCGACGTCATTCCTTTAGAGGAAAGCCACACGGATTTCATGAGAAATCATGCTGTGGGTGAGGATCCAGATATCGTGCAGATCTTCCATGAATTTATAGCTACAATGGTAGCAGAAGGCACAGTAATGGATATCAGCGAATATATAGAAGCCTGGGAAGAGGACGATCCGGAAGATTTTGCCGAAATTTACGATATAGCCTGGGATTTAACCACTTATAACGACGGGATTTACGGTGTAAACATACATTCTGCCCCTTATTATATGGGTTATCGCAAGGACTGGCTGGATGAAGCCGGTCTGGATGAACCAGAAACCTGGAGTGAACTTCTGGATCAGCTGAAAGTTTTACAGGATGAAGTTCTCGAAGAAGATGCGGACGAGTACGCCTATGCTCAGCCCGGCGGAGCCCATCATCCTCCCTTCTGGATGATGTCGACTTTCATGTCGATGGGAGGAGAGTTTACCGAGTCAGGTCTGCCCATCATAGATTCGGAAGCCGGTATAGAGCTGATCGAATTCTACATGGCTCTTGGCGAAGAAGGACTGCAGGATCCTGAAGCTGACGTCTGGGCCTCGGGTGACATGAGAGGTGCTTTCATGGGCGGCAGAGCAGGCTTCTTCCCGGAAGCTATCAATATCTTTGCCTACACTCAGGAAGAGCTGGAATACAATGAGGAATGGGAAGTTATGGTGCAGCCTCACAGGGAAGGAGCCGAAGAGGACTTTGTGGTCAACACCTTCGGCTGGCCCCATATGGTAAGTTCCAACACCGAGCACCCTGAAGAAGTGATGGAGGTATTGAAATATCTGTTCGATCCGGAAATCGTCATGGATGTAGCCAAAAGATATCAGCCCGCCAACAGAGCTGATGTTCTGGAAACAGAAGAATACCGGGAAGCCCATCCTTACTTTGAAATCCTGGAAGATGCTCATGCCGAGCAGGAGCCCTATCCCACTCATGTCAGGAGTGTACAGAGGGATGACATCCTGAATGAGATGAAATATGAAGCGCAGCAGGCCGAGGTATCAGCAGAAGAGCTGGCGGAACAGTATCAGGAAAAACTGGATGAACTGGACCAATAAAATATAGTTCGAATTTTTAATATTTAGCCGGCCGGTTTTTTATCGGCCGGCTAAATTTAATTAAAAAAATTTCAGGATCTTTGCCGATCTCGACCCTGGAATTATCTTTGGTTTTTGCCCGAACAAACCAAAAAATAAGAAGGAATTCACAAGCAAAACCACAATATAACTAATAAGAAAGTATTTAGAGCTCCTATTTTGAAGTTTAAAAGATGGGGAGGAGTATATAAAAATGAAAAATAATCTCGGGATTTTTTATGCCTACTGGCAGAAGGACTGGATGACCGATTTTGCTGAATGTGCTCGCAGAGCTGCTGAACTGGGGTTCGATGAAATTCAGTACGAGCTGGATTCTGTTTTAACTGCCGGCGGAGGGCAGCAGGAGGAGCTGAAGGAGACCATCGATGAACTGGATCTGGAGATAAGTTTCAGCATGGGGCTGCCGGCTGAGTACGATATTTCTTCGGCCGACAGCAAGGTGAGGAGAAAAGGAATAAACTATCTGCAAAATTCCATCAGAAAGGCGGCGGAATTCGACTGCCAGCTGATCGGAGGTCTGCTTTATGGGGGCTGGGGTGAGGGGCTGGTTCCCGGACTCAGCGATAAATCCGACTTTTTGCAGCGCAGCATCGACAGCATGAAAAGGGTGATGGAGACGGCTGAGGTGTGCGAGGTTAACTGTGCGGTGGAGGTCGTCAATAGATTTGAGCAGTTTATGCTCAACACCAGCGCTGAAGCGGTAGAATACGTCGAGCGGATCGATAGCCCCCGGCTGGGCATCCATCTCGATACCTTCCATATGAATATAGAGGAACACAGCTTTGCGGATGCAGTCGAAACTGCCGGCGATAAACTATTTCATTTTCACGTGGGAGAAAACAACCGGCGTCCTCCCGGAGAAGGGGAGATCATACCCTGGCAGGAGGTTTTCGATGCTTTGAAGGGGATCGATTATCAGGGGTCGATTGTGATGGAACCCTTCGTGCGGGACGGAGGAGATATAGCGCAGGATATCATGATCTGGAGAGACGGCGAAGATGATGAGCTCGATCTGGATGAGAGAGCTGAAAGAGCGCGAGAGTTTTTAGAAGATCTGCTGGCCTGAGAAAGGAGGAAGATAAATTATGCCTGAGGTAATTACCGCCGGTGAGATACTCGTCGAAATTATGGCGACCGAAACCGATCAAACTTTTGAAAAACCGGGCACGCTGATGGGCCCCTATCCCAGCGGAGCCCCGGCGATTTTTCTGGATCAGGCAGCCCGCATGGGCGCTGAAACCGGCATGATAGCGGCTGTGGGCGACGATGAATTTGGAGAGATGACCAAACGGAGGCTGGCTGAAGATGGGGCCGATGTCTCTCAGGTAGCGACCAAAGATGATTTTACCACCGGCACCGCCTTTGTTACCTACTTCTCCGACGGCAGCCGCAGATTTATATACCACTTCACCCACGCGGCCGCCGGTCAGCTCTCACCGGAAGATGTCGATCCGGAATACGTAAAATCCGCTGATTTTTTGCACGTGATGGGCTGTTCGCTCTCCGGCAGCGAAAGCTTAAAAGAAGCAATACTGAAAGCGATAGAGGCTGCCGATCAATCCGGGGTGAAAATATCCTTCGATCCCAATCTCAGAATTGAACTGCTGGAGCTGGAAAGATTTCGCGATTTGAGCCAGAGAGTGCTGCAGAAAGCCGATATAGTGCTCTCCGGCCGCGAGGAACTGGACGAGCTGACGGAAGGAAATGCAGCAGAGGGCGCACGGAATCTCATCGCCGAAGGAGCTGAGACAGTGATTTTAAAAGCCGGCGAAAAAAAGACAGAGGTTTTTCACGGTGATGAACACTGGTGGGCCGAGCCCTTTCCGGCCGAAGAAGTCGATCCGACCGGCGCCGGTGATTGTTTTGACGGGGCCTTTATTGCGGCGCTTTCCCGGGGGCATGGGGCTGAAAAAGCGGTGCAGTACGGAATGGCCGCCGGGGCCTTAAGCGTTCAGGCCCGGGGACCAATGGAAGGGGCGGCATTTAAGTCGGAGCTGGATCAGCTGCTGAAATAAGAAAAGAGGAGGCAGAAAGATGGGAACTGAAGAGAAAAAAGAATATATCTGTGAGATAGGCAAAAGACTTTACGAGCGAGAATTTGTGGCGGCCAACGACGGCAATATTTCGATAAAACTGGCCGAGGATGATTTTCTGGTAACACCTACCGGGGTCAGCAAAGGATTTATGACTCCCGATATGATACTGCGGGTCGATGGCGCGGGCGAAAAGCTGGAAGAAAATGAACTGCAGCCTTCCTCCGAAACTGAGATGCATCTTGACATTTACGATAAGCTTGAAGATATCGGCGCGGTGGTTCATGCTCATCCTCCCTACGCTACCGCCCGGGCGGTGGAGGGCAGAGGACTGGAACGCAAAATACTGCCGGAGGCGGTTATCTCGCTCGGCACGGTGCCCGTGGCTGAATACGGCACCCCCTCGACCGAGGAGATTCCCAGGCAGGTTGAGGATTATCTGGAAGATAATAATGCGGTTTTGCTGGAAAATCATGGAGCATTAAGCTGGGGCGAGGATCTAAAACAGGCCTATTTTCGCATGGAGACGCTGGAATTTTATGCTCGAATTCTCAAGCTGATCGATTATGAGCATGCCGGCGAAATCTCGGAAGAAAATCTTGCCCGGCTCAGGCGGATATTTCAGAAGGAATAAAACTTAAGGATAAATCAAACCAATCAGGCAGGGGGATTTGTAAATCGATGAGCGAAGGAAAGAAAGCGAGCAGCGACAATTTCGATAATCCGGGAAGACAGCACACTGTGGCCCTGACCGAAGTGGAGAGAATAGACAACAGCGAGGATTTAAGGAAGGCGGCCGTCAGATTGCTCAAACCCTTCGGAGGCAGCGAGGAGATATTTGGGAAAGCGGATACAATTTTGCTCAAACCCAATCTGGTTGCTCCCAGAGATTATACTTCCGGGGCAGTTACCAATCCTCATCTGGCCGCGGCTCTGGCGGAAATAATAGAATTTTTGCCCGGAGAGAAAAAGATCTATCTGGGCGATGGAGCTTCTGTCGGCCAGAGCACTGAAAAAGCTCTGATAACCGGAGGGTATGAGGAAGTTTTTGCCGGCAGAAATGTAGAGATTCTGGATATCAAAGAGGAAGAATTTGAAGAATATTCTCTTCCCGGGGGCAGATCATTTACCGCTCTTTATCTGCCCGCGATTTTGAGAGAGATAGATTTGATAGTGAATCTGCCCGTTTTTAAAACTCATGATGTTTTCCCGGCCACTCTGGGACTTAAAAATTTGAAGGGTTTGATCCGGGAACAGGAGAAAAAGCTATTCCATCAGTGCGGCCTGGCCGAGGCGATCATCGATTTAAATTTATGTCTTGCCGGGAGGGATCTGGACATTTTCACGATCTACGATGGCACGGTGGCCATGGAGGGAGCCGGGCCCATTCAGGGAGAAGCGGTCAATTTTAAGAAATTGGCTGCAGCCGATAATATTCTGCTGGGCGATGAAATTGCGGCTGAGTGCATGGGCATAGCCCCCGAAGAGGTTAAATATATTGAGGAGGCCCGCCGGCGGATGGATCTTCCTTCTTTGAGCGATCCCGGGCTCACCCCCTCTTCGGTAACTTCTGGATTAGAGCCGGCTGAGATCAGACGGGATTTTGAAGTCATCGATCTTGACGAGAGCTTTTACGGCAGCTATGATATTGATCTCAATCAGGAGGGAGGCTGCAGCGGCTGTCGGCACCTGCTGGACTGTATGCTGAAGGACTGGAGCGCGGAGGAGCTGTCCGAGCTGGCCGGGAAGACGATCTGCATCGGTGATGACAACGATCCGCCCGCCGCCGAAAAAGAAATTATCAAAATAGGTGTCTGCACTGCCGAACTGGACGGGCAGGGCTTATATATTCCGGGCTGCCCGCCGCATCCCGAAAATCTCAAAGAAAAAATACTCGGCGATAAAAATGACCATAAATGAACAGAGATGAATTTCAAAAGATGGGGTGGTAAATGTGAATTTGCTGGCTTTTGATCTCGGCTCTTCCAATGGGCGGGCCATGCTGGGGGAGTACGATGGCAGCAGACTCAAACTGAAAGAGGTGCATCGCTTTACCAACGAGACGGTGAATCTGCGGGGTGAGCTTTACTGGAATGCCGCCGGTCTTTTTGCCGAGATAAAAAAGGGTCTGCTCGAGGCTTTAAAAGAATCCGAAGGCGAAATCGAAAGCCTGGGTATCAGCACCTGGGGAGTGGATTATGCGCTTTTGGACGGGGAAGGGCGGCTGATCTCCAATCCCTACAGCTACCGCGATCAGCGCACGAAACCGATACCGGATCAGGTTTTTGCAATCATGCCTCATGAAGAAATATATGATCGCACTGGAATTCAGTTTATGCGCCTTAACACTCTTTACCAGCTTTATGCCGAAAAGAAAAAACGGGGCTGGGCCCTGGATGCAGCCGAAAGACTCCTGTTTTTGCCCGATCTTTTTAATTATCTATTGACCGGAGTTAAAAGAGCGGAGGAGACGATAACCTCCACCTCTCAGCTTTATGATCCCCGCAGCCGGGATTGGGTGTCGGAGATATTTGAACGGCTGGAGCTGCCCGGAAAATTGAAAGAGGAGATAATATCACCCGCTCAAAAGCTGGGGAATTTGAGTTCTGAAGTGGCGGAGGAGCTGAATTTGAGTCAGGATATTTCCGTTACAGCTGTAGGCGGTCACGATACTGCTTCGGCGGTGGCCGGCACGCCCCTGGAAGATCCGGAAAACAGCGTCTTTATAAGCAGCGGTTCCTGGTCGCTTCTGGGCATGGAGCTCAATGAGCCGATAATCAACAAAGCCAGCCGGAAGGCCAATTTTGCCAATGAGGTCGGGCTGGCCGGTACGATCCGCTTTTTGACCAATATATCCGGCCTCTGGTTGATCCAGGAGTGCAAAAGAAACTGGGAGAAAAAGGGCCGGAATTTGAGCTATGAGGATATCAGCCAGAAGGCGGCCGAAGCCGAAAGTTTTAAATTCCTGCTCGATCCCAACAGGCCCCGCTTTTTGGACAGACAGGATATGCCCTCCACGATCAGGGATTACTGCCGGGAAACCGAGCAGCCGGTGCCGGAGAATTACGGCGAGATGGCCCGGGGGATTTATGAAAGTCTGGCCTTGAGCTATCGTCATGAGATTGAAAGACTGAGCGAACTCGTCGATCGGGAGCCCAAAAATATAAACATCGTGGGCGGCGGCATCAAGGCGGAGATACTCTCGCAGCTGACCGCCGATGCCACCGGATATCGGGTGGTGACCGGACCGGTGGAAGCCACCGCTGCCGGCAACATTTTGGCCCAGCTTTTAGCCCGGGATGAACTGGCCGATCTCGAGGAGGGGCGTACGCTGATCGAAAATTCCTTCGAGCTCACTGAGTATCATCCCCGCTCGGGAGAGGGCTGGGATGAAGCCTATAGGCGGTTTCGAAAACTGGTGAATAGAGATTGAGGATTAAAAGGAGAATTGAGGATTGTCTACGAATATGCCGATTTATTTTACAGAGGTGTAATTAAATATGCAGAAATTTGCAGCAGATATATTGCAGGAACAGGCAGCAGGCCGGCCGGCGGGAATAGCTTCTATCTGCAGCTCCAGCGTCGAGGTGCTGGAATCGGTGCTGGCTCATGCCGACAGCATAGAGGGAAATATTTTGATCGAAGCGACCTGCAATCAGGTCAATCAATTTGGCGGTTATACCGGACGCACTCCCGACAAATTCTGTTCCTGGATTCTGGAAATGGCAGAAGAGTATGAAGTAAAGCGGGATAAGCTCAAGCTGGGAGGCGATCATCTGGGTGTTGTTCCCTTTCAGGATGAGCCGGCGGCTGAGGCCATGAAAAAGGGCCGGCAGATGGCCTATGACTATGCCCGGGCCGGTTTCGATAAGCTGCATCTCGATGCCAGTCCGCCGCTGGCCGATGACAGTCTGCCGCTGCCGGTGGAAAAAATAGCCGCCCGCACCGCCGAGCTCTGCCAGGCGGCCGAGAAAGGCTTTGCCGAAGGCGATTCGACCGGGGAGATTCCTCCCAATTACGTGGTGGGCAGCGAAGTTCCTTCCCCCGGCGGCGATGAAAATGCAGAAAGCGGTAAGGGGCCGGTGGTGACGGAACTGGCCGAGCTGCAGCAGAGCCTTGAGGCCATGGAAAAGGCCTTCCAGAAAAGAGATCTCGAGGATGCCTGGGAGCGGGTGATGGCTTTTGTGGTCCAGCCCGGGGTGGAATTTGCAAGTTTTGAAGTTTTCGATTACTGGCCGGAGGACTTCGAAGATCTGAGCGATTTTATTTCCCGGCGGGATGATCTGGTATTTGAAGGGCATTCGACCGATTATCAGACCCCTGAAGCTTTAAAAAGAATGGTGGCTGATGGCACAGCCATTCTGAAAGTTGGCCCGGGCCTCACCTTCGTTCTGCGGGAGGCGCTTTTCGCCCTGGAGGCCATTGTAAAAGAGCTGAGCTGGCAGCTGCCGGAGGGCGATGAAAAGGCTAATTTTTCCGAAATTCTGCTGGCGGAAATGAAACAAAATCCGGAAAGCTGGCAGGGTTATTATCAGGGCAGCAGAGAGGAGATCGAACTGGCCTGCCGTTACAGTTATTTTGATCGCAGCCGCTATTATCTTTCCCGACCGGCGGTGAAAAAAGCGCGGGAGAGGCTGAAGAAAAACTTCGACAGACTGGATGTGCCTCCCCCTCTTCTGCGGCAGTATCTGCCGGAACAGTACCGGGAGCTGCGGCGGGGAGAGTATAAAATGAAGGCGGAGAATTTGATCAAAAGTGCGGTGTTTCAGGAGTTGAAGCCTTATTTAAGGAGTACGGGACAGCTCAAGGAATAAAGAGAATAATGGTTCTCCACCGAAACTGCTGGTAAATAGGTGTGTCAAAAACTTCATTTAGTAGTACTGGAAGATATAAAGCGAAGTGATACTTGAAATTTTTCGCAATTCAGGTTAAGTCCATGGCCAAAAAATAGTGTCCCCGGCTCAGGATGTGCCGGGCTGAGCGCGAGCTCAGGGATGAGCTCTCGCGAAGGGAGCACAATTTTTTGGCCGAAAACTAAACTTATGCTGGGGAAAAATTTCATTGTGAACAGAGCTTTATATCTTTCAGTAATATACATAGCAATTCACATTATAAAGATGATCTTAAACAAATTTCACCAGCTGTTGGAGAGAAGATCCATAATAATAGAACGAAGAATAAATAGCGCGAAGAATAGTTTAAAATAAAAATTTTAGACTGGAGGTGACAGATCAGATGCTGGACGAGATGAAGAAAAGAGTTTATGAGATGAATGTCGAGCTGCCCCGGCAGGGATTGGTGGCCATGACCAGCGGCAATGTAAGCGGCCGCAGGCCCGGCGATGATCGGGTGGTCATCAAGCCGAGCGGCATGCCCTATGAGGAGATGGGGCCGGAGGATATGGTGGTGGTCGATCTGCAGGGAGAGGTGCTGGAAGGCGATAAAAAACCTTCAAGCGACACTGCTTCCCATCTATACGTTTACCGGCAGCGCCAGGATGTAAATGGGATGGTGCATACTCACAGCAATTATGCCACCAGTTTTGCAGCTTTAGGCGAGCCCATTCCGGCCTGCCTCACGCAGATAGCCGACGAATTTGGCGGCGATATTCCCGTCGGACCCTTTGTCCCCATCGGGGAGGAGGATATCGGTCAGGCGATCGTGGAAAACATAGGCGATTCGCCGGGGATTTTGCTGAAAAATCACGGAGTCTTTACCGTGGGCGAAAGTCCGGAGGCGGCGCTCAAATCCGCGGTGATGGTGGAAGATGCAGCCCGAACCGTTCATCTGGCTCAGACCCGGGGAGAGCCCGACCGGCTTCCCGATGAGGCCATTGAACGAGCTCACAGGCGGTATCAGGAGGATTATGGGCAGTAAATATTGAATTTTAAACTATATGACAGAAAGTTTAAATTACACGACAAAAGGAGGGTTTATATATGTCCCATGTGATAGGCGTTGACATAGGTACTCAGGGAACGAAAGCCGTGCTTTTGAGCGAAAGCGGAGAAGTCCTTGCCCACTCTTACAGCGGATATGAGGTGAATACGCCCCGGCCGAGCTGGGCTGAACAGTGGCCGAATGTCTGGGTTGAAGCAGTAAAAGAGACGATTTCAGAAGTTAAGGCCATTAGCGGGGTGGATAAGGAAAGCGTTAAGGGAATTGGCATAAGCAGTCTCTACGGCGGGGCAGGAGTTCCGGTTGATGAGAATCTGGAACCGGTATTTCCCTGCCTGATCTGGATGGACAGGAGAGCTGAAGATGAAGTTGACTGGGTTAAAAATAACGTGGATCTGGATAAATTATTCGACATAACGGGGAATCATGTAAATTCCTATTTTGGTTTTACCAAAATGCTCTGGATCAAGAACAACAAAAAAGAAATCTGGGATGAAATAGAATATTTCATACCTCCTGCGAATTATGCAATTCACGAGCTGACCGGAGAGCTGGCCGTGGATTATTCTTCGGCCGGGAACATAGGGGGAGTCTTCGACCTTAAAAAACGTGAATGGTCGGAGGAGATGATGAATGATCTGGGCATACCCTCAGATATGATGCTGCCCAGACTGGTCTCCTGTACTGATGTGGTGGGTAAACTCACAGATGAAACAGCTGAAGAGCTGGGATTAAGCCCGAATACTGCCGTGGTGGCCGGCGGTATAGATGCTCCTGTGGCCAATGTCGGTGCAGGAGCTTTTGCGGAAGGAAGTCACGTAGCCATGACCGGCACTTCCATGTGCTGGGGACTTATAACCAGGCAGAGAAACCTCTCGCCCAAACTTGTCAGTATGCCCTATTCTCTCGAATCAGAAGAAAAGATTTATACCTTCGGCGGATCGAGCACTGCTGGAGTTCTGGCCCGATGGTTCCGGGATGAATTTGCCAGACTCGAAAAGGATGTTGGTGCTAAATTAGATCTGGAAGCCTATGATCTGCTGGAGATGAAGGCAAAAGATATTCCTCCCGGCTCGGAGGGACTGCTGGTTTTGCCCTATTTTATGGGCGAAAGAAGTCCAATCTGGGACAGCAATGCCCGCGGCACCATTGTTGGCCTGAGTCTATATCATTCTCGCGAGCATCTTTATAGAGCATTTTTCGAAGGTGTCGCCTATGCCCTGAAGCATAATGTGGAATTGGTCGAAAAAACAGAAGCCGAGCTTGATGAGGAGATAATTATCAGCGGAGGCGTGACTCAATCAGAATTATGGCCGCAGATATTTGCAGATGTAACCGGCTATCCGGTGAAAATAATCAAGGATGATGTTGAAGCACCTCTGGGTGATGCGCTCCTGGCAGGCTTGGCAACCGATGTATTTGATTCTCCCGAAGTGATCGAAGACTGGCTGGAATTCAAGCCGGCCATCGAGCCCTCTGAAGAAAATTATGAAATTTATGATGAGTACTTCGAACAGTATCTGGATATATATCAAAATATCAAGGGCAACATGGAGCAGTTGACCGAACTCCCCTGATGCGGGGAAAATTTTCGATCATTTGGAAGGGTTAAAACGGCCTCACAGATGAGCATATATTACTGCTGTAGTCCAGCCCGGCAGGAAAAGAGAGTTCGATGTAGAAGTGCATAATATCAGCAGGATTAAAAAGGCGGGTGATCGTCAATGAAAAGATTGACGGCTGTCGGGCTGACTATGGCGGTGATGTTTTTGGTTTTTGCGGTTGTGAGTGTTCTTTTGAGCGGCGGATCGGCAGAATCGGTTCAGGCCAACGGTTTTCAGATTGAGGAAAAAGAAGAGCTGCCGGAAGAGCAGATTCTCAATCTGCCGATCGTGGAAGAAATTGAAGATATTGAAGATATTGAAGACCTCGAAGACCCCGGCATTCTTTTGTCCGAACTGGCCGATCATTTTGACTGGGATTATGAGTTGGCAGAGGATCAGGTTATCGTAGAAGAGAGTAAGCAATTTGCCAGGCCCGCGGATGCGGATGCAGACGATGATATCTCAGATGATATCCCGCTCGATGCCGGGCTGGTTCGAACTCTGGTGCAGGAACTGGAGGGCATAAAGCCTTTATTCGTCGCCTGGCTGGATGCGGATAAAACTTCGGCAGAAAGCGGCGACGAAGTTGAAGTTGAGATGAAGGTCTGGAATATTTCAGAAGAAGAACAGACGCTGAATTTCCGGGACGGTCAGGTTTATGACCTGCTGCTTTTGCGCGAGGGTGGCGATGATGAAGATGAGATCAAATGGCGCTGGTCTGAAGGCAGAGGTTTCACCATGGCTCTGCACAGCAAGACATTTGAACCGGGCGAGATCAGAAGCTGGCAGGAAAGCTTTGAAATCGATGAAGCTCTTGAGACCGGCATTTATCAGCTGGAAGGATGGATAACGGCCGAGGAAAGAATTGAATTTAACCCGGTGCCGATCGAGATAAGCGGTCGGGAAGATTGATCAGTGTCCGAGGAGGTGAGCGAAAGTGAATATAAAAAACTGCAAAAGCTGCGGCAATATTTTTGCTCCCGATGCAGGCGAGAAGTTCTGTCCTGACTGCATGGGCGAGCGGGAGGAAAAATACAAAAAGGTTAAGGATTTTCTCTGGGACAATCCCAACGCCACCGTCGATCGGGTTAATGAGGAGACCGGAGTCGAGAAAGATTTGATTATCGAATTCGTCAAGGAAGGCCGGCTGGAGGCCGACGAGGTGGTAGTGGACGGTCTTTTAGAATGCGAACGCTGCGGGGTTTCGATCTCTTCGGGACGCTATTGTTCCAGCTGCAAACAGGAGCTGGCCCAAGGCCTGAGCGGTGATGATTCCAGCGATAAAAAGAAAAAACAGGAGAAGAAAAAACGCTCGGACAGCAAGGAAATGCATACGAAAGACAGGATTAATGATAGAAGGAAGGGCAAAAATTGAGCAAAAAGGGGATTTGAGGCTAAAAAATGGAGCTAATAAGCTTTTAGGGCAGCTGAGGCCGTTTAAATGAACTCAGCTGCTTTTAATTTTTGCGCGAATATGACGATAATATAAGTGAAGATAGAAAGAAAAGCAAAAAAAGAGTCAGGAAAGAATGAATCAATTCTCGGAGTAAATTTGTGAGGTGAATTGCAGTGGAAATTAATGGTGTCAATCCCCAGCAGATTCAGAAAATTTATCAGCAGCAGCGTCAGCTCCTGAGCGAGAGCGAGGCCAATCAGGAGCGGGAAAGCGGCGATAGAATGGAGATATCCGCCGAAGCGCGGCAGATCCATGAATTCGCCGTTCAGATGGAGGAAACTCCCGATATCCGCCAGGAGCGTGTGGCCGAGCTGCGTCAGGAAGTGCAGAGCGGCTCCTATGAGATCGATCCAGAACAGATAGCCGAGAGCATGATAGATGAGATGGAAGCCGCCAATCCAGCTTCAGGAGAGGAGAGCTAAAAGATGGATGTTCAGGGTCCAGAACCGGCCAAATTTTCCAGCGAAAAAGAGGGTCAGGCCCAGGCCGGCGGTCAGTTCGGCAGAGAAGAGAATTTGACCGAACTGGAGCCGCTGGTGGATAAACTGTGCCGAATATTAAAAGAGATGGCCGATGTACATGAAAAAGCCCTGAAGCTGGCTGAAGAAAAAAAGGAGCGGCTGATAGAAAATGACATAGAGGGTTTGAGCGAGGTTGTCGAAAGGGAAGAAAAGGTTCTGCAGGAGATAGAAACTCTCGAAAAAGAACGCGGCCGGCTGGCAGATAAACTGGCCGGACTGACGGGAGAAGATGAGCTGAATATCTCCGCTTTGAAAGAGCAGGTGTCGGGCGAGCGCCGGCGCCGCCTCAAAAAGCTGCAGAATAAGCTGAATCCGCTGCTGGAGGAGCTGGATAGAGTCAACGAACAAAATCGCCAGCTGCTGCTGCAGGCCATGAAATTTAACGAAGTAACTTTTAAATTATTTTTGCAGGGAGCCGACGAGCAGGGAGTATATAAGAAGCCGGAGCAGGAAGGATCCGCCGGAGATGACGGCGTCGATAAGGAGCAGGTGCGCAACATTATCGACCGCAGGGCATAAAAGTTTTTGATAAAATTTTTTAAAGAAAGCATCGCAGAAAGGATGTAAACCGCCATGACCAGTCAGTTTACCGTTCTTAACACAGCGCTGAGTTCGCTTCAATCCCACCAAAAAGCGCTGGATACCACCGGTCATAACATAGCCAACGCCGATACCGACGGCTATACCCGTCAGCGGGCCGAGCTGGCAGCCACCCGCCCCTATTCCAAACCCGGCCGGAACATGCCGACTTCCGCCGGTCAGGTGGGTACGGGGGTCGAGGTGCAGCAGATCAGCCGGCTGCGGGATAATTTCATAGATGGACAGCTGAGGCGGCAAAACCAGATCGGCGGCTACTGGAATCAGAGGTCGGAAGGTCTGGAGCGCCTGGAGCTGATCTTTAATGAACCGAGCGAAAACAATCTCGATCAGGCCATGATAGATTTTCGCGATGGATTATCTGAACTGAGCAACGAGCCCGAAAGCAGATCGGCCCGCACCACGGTGCGCGAAAGAGGTGTAACTCTGGCCGATTCTTTCAATGATATCTATCGGCAGATGCGCGAATATCAGAACTCGCTGGACGGCGAGGTCGAAGCCGGAGTCGATGAGATAAACTCGATTTTTGACAGGATAGCGGAATTAAACGAACAGATTATTGCGGTTAAGGGCAGCGGCAACCAGCCCAATGATCTCATGGATACCCGCGATAGGCTGCTGGACGAGCTTAATGAGCTGGCGGATATCAGCGTTAGCGAACAGGCTTCCGGCAGCATCAATATAACCATGGGCGGCACGCAGGTGGTAACGGGGAAAAACGTTAAACCTCTGGGGGTAAGAGAGAATGACGATGGTTTAAATGAAGTGTATCACCAGCATACCGGGGAGAGGGCCAACATTGCCGGAGGCGAACTTTCCGGTCTTCTGGAGATCAGGGATGAAGAGATCGGGGGTTTGAGCAGTGAAGGTCACGACAGCGGTTATATAGATGAGCTCAATGATATGGCCAGGGCTTTTGCCGATCATTTTAACGATGTTCATAAATCCGGTTATGACCTCAATGGCGATCCGGGGGAAGAGTTTTTTACCTATGCGGCGGACGAGGATAATCCGGCCTGGGGGCTGGAGATATCGAGAAATATTCGCGAGTCGACGGATAATATAGCGGGCGGCAATTACAGCGATAATCCTTCCGTGGCCCGGGTTATTGATTTTGATCCCGATGATATTGTCGATGACAGCTACAGCTATCGGGTTGAGGCCGGCACATTTGGCGAGGACGGCACCAGCTTTGATTTTGAGGAGATTGCTGCCGGCGAGGTCAAGCAGGATTTTCAGGTGGATGTGAACTACGACGTTGATAATGGGCTCGACGAGGAAGATGTGGAGCTGGATGTGTGGACGAATACAGCCACGGAGATGTCGGCTGAAGAAGATATAGAAGATATTGCCATCGAGGAAGATGAGCAATATGAGATTGTAGATTTGGATGATTATTTTGACAATAATGAAACAAACTATGATAACGGTCTAATAGATGAAAATGACGACGAGATAGTCGCTGTCAGCGAGGATAGAGAAGAATTTGATTTACTGGAAAAAGCGGTGGAAATTGACCCAGATGGAGAGCTGGGAGATGATCACTTAGAATTTGAGGAAATTGATGATGATCCTCTCTCGCTGGATTTTGATGCGGTTTTGACGGGGTCGGAGAACGATAATATTCGCGCAGGCGAGGTTCACATCGATAATATCTCAACCGAGGGAGATGATATTGTAGAGATAGAGGCCTCGGGCACGGCCAACCGTCTCGATTTCGACGTGGACGTGCCAGAAGACGAAGATATTGAAGAGATAGAAGTCGATTGGGAAGATGAAGAGGTACGGGTGCCGGAAGGAGAGCTGGATGAATTAGAAGGTCAGGATATTTACCGGGAAGTCATGGGCAGAATGCCGACTGAGGAAGTTTTTGTAGACGATGATGAAGAAACTCTTTTCAGCGTCGATAACGAATTCAACCTGGCCGTGGCCGATCGGGGTGAGGCCAACATATCCTTCGATACTCCCCGCGGCAGCGGTTCCAATGCTTCTTCGCTGGCCAGGACCATAAATGAGGATGAAATTAATATCGGCGAGGAAAGATCCTCGGTCAAAGAATATTTCGAAGGAGTTATATCCTCGCTGGGCGTGGATGGACAGCGGGCCAATCAGATGGTGGAGAATTCTGAAGCGCTTTCGGATCAGCTGCACAATCAGCGGGAATCCATCTCCGGAGTCTCGCTGGATGAAGAGATGGCCAACATGGTTAAATATCAGCAGGCCTACGCGGCAGCGGCCAACGTTATCACGACCTTTCAGGAGAACATGAACACGCTGATCGGCATGATGCAGTAAAGTTTGGAGCGGGGCGGAATTAGATCAGCAAAGTTAAAACAGGGGTGAATCAGATGAGAATAACTCAGGGCGTAATGGTAAACAACATGAAAAATAATCTGCAGCACAATATGCAGCGGCTGGATGATTACAGCCAGCAGCTTTCCTCCGGTCAGAAATTCAGGTTTCCTTCGGAGGCTCCCATCAAGGCGGCCAGAAGCATGGATTTAGGCGGTGACATCGCCAGCAGCGAGCAGTTTGAAGAGAACATCAATAGAGCTCAGGCCTGGATTGAAACTACCGAAAGCGCCATGGACGATGCGGTAAACGTGATACACCGGGCCCGGGAGCTTACTATACAGGGAGCCAATGATACGCTTACAGCAGATGAGCGGGAGAATCTGGCCAGTGAGATGAGACAGCTGCGGGAAGAACTTATCTCGATTTCTGAGACCAGGCACGGCGACAGGCATGTTTTCAGCGGTCAGAGGACTGATGAGGCGCCTTTCGACGATGAGGGCAATTTTGTCGGTGATCATAAAAATATATTGAGGCAGATAAGTCCGGGCGTGGAGATGGCTGTGAATGTCGATGGTGAGCAAGCTTTCGGCAGCGCAATCGATGCTCTGGATAATGTGATAGATGATCTGGAAGGAGGCAGCGCCCGCATATACAGCAATCAGATCCAGTCTGGACCGCTGGGAAAGGATTTTGGTGATATAAATGGAGAAGAGATAAATATGGAAATAGAAGTATATGATCCAGAAGCTGGAGAAACTGAGTCTTTTAGTATAGGCGAAGCTGATCTGGTCGAAGATGACGAAGATGTAGCTGATCTCACACGCAGCGAATTTGCGAATCGTGTCAATGATAAAATTAACGAAGAACTGGAAACTGAAAACGAAAGATACGCCAGGCTGAGGAATAATAGGATCGAGTTTCGTTCTCCCGGAACAGGGGATGAAGCTGAACTAAGCATAGATTTTGTTGATGATGGTGGTGATAGTGTTGATCTGTCAGAGTCTCCTCTGGGAGAACTGCTCTTCGAGGGCAGCGAATATGCAGAAGAGGACGGTATGGGTGAATTTCGTGATGTCAACGGTCCGCGAATGCTGGGCGAAAGTGATATTGAAGATTTTGATGATGCGCTCGATGATAATCTTGCTATGCGGGCGGATCTGGGAGCCAGAATGAACCGGCTGGAGATGACTGAAGGCCGGCTGGAGGATAATACGATAAATCTGCGTGAACTGCTTTCGGAAAATCAGGATACCGATATGGCTGAGACGATTATGGAGATGCGCATGGAGGAGTCGGTTTATCAGGCTTCGCTGGCTACGGGAGCGAGGATAATTCAGCCGACGCTGGTTGATTTCTTGCAATAAATGACGCGGCAAAACATGAAAATTAATGCTCTTCACATGATGTTTTCTAACGCCACAGTGTGTTTCAGCAAAAATAAGACTGCTCTCGCGAGGGCACATCCTGTGCCCCGCTCGACTCTCAGCGTCCATGCTATTCGGTCTTATTTTTGCTGTGGGTGACTGCTTTAAGGGTGAAAACATCAAGATCATCACATGAATTTCATGTTTTGCTGGAGGAATAAATAAACTAAGTGTATTGGATTTGCGTTATGGGAAGCAGGAGTTAGGAGTGAGAAGGTGAAAAAAGTTAGAGGGTGAAAATCCATGGATATTTCCAGCATTCAGATAAATCAGCAGTCCGGTCAACTGGGCATAGATATCCAGCCCCATCAGCTGGAGATTGAGGGGCGGCTGGACAGGCTGGAAATAACTTCTGACAGCCCGCAGGTGCAGCTCGAGAGCCAATCCATTAACATCAATATTGATATGACCGAGATGCGTCAGGATATGGGGATTTATAATTTTAGCGACCGGATGCAGATGCGGGTGCAGGAGAGCTTCGAGGTGGCTTTAGAAGCTATCGGCCGCTACGGGGAGATCGGGGATCGGCTGATGGATTTTCAGAATAACGATATCGCCGATATAGCTTTTGAGGAGATGCTGGATGATGATGTTCGGGTGGAAGTTGAATATCTGTCGCCGCCGGAATTTCAGGTGGAGGGTCCTGAGCTGGAGCTCAATCTGGACCCGGCTCAATACGAAGCTGTAAGCGAGGGAGAAGGAAGGTTAAACCGTCCGGAATACAGATTTGAACCGGGTTCTATCAATATTTATCTGAGGCAGGAGCCGGGGATGGAGATTATTCCTCCCGGCAGCGAGGTGGATGAGAGAGCTTGATGTTCTTTTCAGTGAAGATAGTTTGCATAAAGAATTAAGCAAAGATGGAGGTAAAATTATATGGCAACGCGAGAAGTGGAGACGCAGGAATTTGGCACGATCAAAATCGAGGAAGATGAGATAATAACTTTTCCCCGGGGACTCCCCGGCTTCGATGATGCCCACGAGTTTATATTGAAGCCGCTCAAAAAAGAATCGCCTTTTTTGATTCTGCAGTCGCTGGATTATTCGGAGCTGGCCTTTGTGACTCTGGAGCCGGTTAGTTTTACTGACAGTTATGAATTTGAGATAAATCAGGCCACCCAGGAGCTTCTGGAGATAGAAAAAGAGGAAGAAGTGGGGGTTGTGGTGATAATTAACCTGGAGGGTGAGAATAATCGCATTTATGCCAACCTTTCGGCGCCGGTTGTTATCAATGTGGAGAAAAATCTGGCCCGTCAGGTGATACTCGATCAGGATCATTATCCGCTGCGGCATCCCATCGAACTCAAGCCTATTAAGGAGGGGAGCGCCTGATGCTGGTGCTTACCCGCAAAAAAGATGAAAAGATCATGATAGGAGAAAATATAGAAATTCAGGTGCTGTCGATCGAGGGCAATCAGGTTCAGATTGGGATAGAGGCTCCGCGTTCGATTGAGGTGCACCGGGAGGAGATTTATGAGAGAATACGTCAGGAGAACGTAGAAGCGGCTAAAGCTGCTGGATTTAAAAAGCTGGGAGAGCTGACGGTTGACAGCGGCGAAGATGATGAAAAAAGGGAGTAAAAAGGGGTTATAGGGGAGTATATGGCAGTTAAACTTATCTGAAAGTAGTTGATGGCGCTTCTGTTGCAATTAGGATACTTAAAAAATTCACCCTATCTTTCGATATAATAAGTGAGAGAAAAATAAGTAAGAAGAAAGTTTTGTTCGATTGGTTTTTCAGTGACTTTCACTGCTGCAGGCAGAAAACCTGCTAAAGTTTGCAGTAGTGATGGTTACTGAAATCCCCTTCCCGAGCAACGGGGGCGGCCGACCCGGTGCAGGGCGGGGAAGTAGGCGACCAGGAAGGCCCCAACGGCAGGGAAGCCCGCGGGGGACGGTGATGCGCTTTTAACAATAGGTTTCAATAACTGACAGCAATTGAAACTACTCGATGTAACTATCGCAGCTCAGCAACATCAAATAATCATCTATTAAGTTTACATCAAAAAAATAAAATATCAAATCATCACGTAGATACCATCATCTGGCATCACCGGACCGGAGAAAATCTGGACACTAGATACTAAATGGAAGACTCACTAAAGAACCACATTAAAAGAACCACATTGGAACAAATTAAGAAAAGATTATTTAAAAACTTTCATCAAGGAGGATGAAAACTAATGAGAATTCAAACGAATATTGAATCACTCAACGCTTACAGAAATCTGTCGGAGACTAATAGGCAACAGTCACAGCACATGGAACGATTAAGTTCTGGCTTTAGAATTAACCGCGCAGCTGATGATGCAGCTGGTTTATCTATCAGTGAGCAGATGAGAGGTCAGATTGGAGGTTTGGACCAGGCAACTGAGAACGCACAGGATGCCACATCACTCATCCAGACAGCAGAGGGTGCACTGAATGAATCACATGAGATTCTGCAGAGAATGAGAGAACTATCCGTACAGGCTGCTAACGACACTCTGACCGAGCAGGACAGAGGTGAAATTCAACGGGAGATGGACCAGCTGGCTGCAGAGCTTACCAGAATCGGCGAAACCACTGAATTCAACACACAGGAACTGCTGGAAGGCTCCTTTGAAGATAATATCTTCCATATAGGTGCCAATGAAGGTCAAAACATCGATATGGACATCTCTGATATGAGAGCCAATGCTTTGGATGTTGTAAGTGATATTGAGGCATTGGGTGTAGAACTGGATAATATTGATGGATTCAATACACAAGATGTTGAACAATACTACGATGTAACCGGTGATTATACGGCAAGACAAATTGATGGTCTTGATGGTTTAGATGATACTGATGGAGAGTTAGGCACTTTAGCTGATGGTGATATTGATGCTGAATTTAATGTAGTTGAAGTAGAAGATGGTGTTGAAATAGGTGACACTACGTATGATTATGCTCTAGAAGGTAGAGAAGACGGTGAAGCAGATGATGGCCAGATATATGCTGTAAGTGAAGACGGTGATACTTGGAGTGAGTTAGATACGGAACGCACAAGTATTGAAGATATAGAAGATGGAGACTTAGATGATGGAGGCGAAGTTAGCTTTGGTGGAGAAGTCACCTCAGGTATAGTGCATTTAGATGGCGATGATGGCGCCGATTTAAGCGGTGCTTCGATGCAAGGTGTGGAACTTGATGGCGTAGACACCGATGAAGTTTGGGGTGCTGAATGGGACCATAATGTCGATAATGATTTAACTATTTATGCAAATCCTGATGACCCTGAAACTGAGAGTGTGACCCTTTCAACAGATGGTTTGAATGCAGACGAAACCCTAACAATAAATGAAAATGACCCCTTTGAAGTAGATGATAGTGGTATATCTGGAGATGTTACCACCGATATCGATAATGTTGATTGGGAAACAGAATCAGTCACCTGGGATATCTCACAGTATGACGGTGATATAGTTGAAGATGAAGATGGTAATTTAGTCATCGAAGGAGCAGAAGAATTCACCGAAGTTACGGTAGAAGATGGCGAAACAACGATTACTTTTGAGGCTGATGCTTATGCTGACCAAAATAGCTGGATAGAAGGCGGAACTAATTATACACTTAGTTTCGATGATGTAGCAGCTGAGGAAGGCGATACACTGGATGTTACAGCAAATGTAGATGAAGATGGAGACATTGAATCCTTCGATGCATCCATAATAGACAGCGCCGATGAAGAATCATTTGAAAATCTGGGTTTAGAACCTGGCGAGTTTGAGGCAGTTGAAGATGAGGAATATGGTAGTATTATAGAAGATGATGATGGCGTTATGATAGCACAATTCGATGAAGAAGAGGGAGCATATTTTGCCGTTGAGGAAGAAGATGGCGAAATGGTAATGACCGATGAAGAAGTATTGAATCCAGATGATGATAGGGCTTTAGTTGATGGTACTTTACTAGAAGTAGGAGGAACTGACGTTGAAACTCAGGAAGCAGCAGATGCAGCCATAAGCACAATAGATGAAGCAATAACTTCAGTCTCCGAACAGCGTGGCGAACTCGGTGCCGTACAGAATAGACTCGAACACACAGTATCCAACCTGGAAGTAGCCAGCGAGAACCTGCAGGCTGCTGAGTCAAGGATACGCGACACAGATATGGCAGCAGAGATGACCGACTTCACCACAACTCAGATACTGGAAGAAGCCGGTACAGCCATGCTGGCACAGGCTAACCAGGCTCCTCAGAACGTACTTCAGCTTCTCGGCTAATACAACTAATAGACCAAATAGACAGATTGGACAAATTGCTTAACCCGGGAGGACTTAATACGCTGCTGGCTGGCTCTTTTACGGGTCAGCTAGCGGCTTTACCTCCCTATATTTATATATCATTTACACAAAAAGGTTTCCTTCTTTTTTTACTCAATATAAAGTTAACATGTTAGGCAGGAGCTTAATTAATTATATATTTCCGTGCAAGGTAAGCCATCTAATCCTGTGAGGTGTAAAATTATGAGAGTAGAATCCACATCAAATACGGAAGCTGTCCGCGAAGCAAGCTCAAATCCGCAGCAGAGAGAAGCACAAGATACTCAGGATGCACCCCAATCACCCGAATCACCTGACGCTGCCGATGCACCAACTGCCGAGGATTTGACGGAAACCAGAGAGCAAGAAGCACCGGTTGAACTGGAAATAGACGGAGTTGAACCGCGAAGAAGACTGAGAGAGGATAGACTCGATAGAGATTTGGACGATTTGGTGGCCGATTACCTGGAGGGCGAGCTGGATAGATTAAATGATTTTGTTCGGGCATTTGATAAACGGTTTGACTTCCAGATACACGAGGAATCCAACGACTATTTTATCCAGGTATGGGATATTGTAGAGGATGAGTTGATTAGAGAGATACCGCCCGAGGATGTGCTGGACTTGGCGGCCAGACTGGATGAGATGATAGGTATAATCTTTGATGAGAGAAGGTAATTACTATATATCTTTTACCAGATAAGAGAATGAGAAGTATTAGATTAAGTAATTTAGTATTTACTCACCTATTTCGGGCACACAATTTTATCCAATAATCAAATCAACTATCACAATTTATTACCAGCACAATTTGCATCATTAATCACATTTAAAGAAGTGTAAGGAATTGAGGTGAATATACATGGTACAGGGAGTATCATTTGACGGTATGGCCACAGGATTGGAAACAGATGAAATAATAAATCAGCTGATGGAGATAGAACGTCAATCCATCGTCAGACAGCAGCAGGACATAGAAGAGGTTGAGAGCGAAAGGGAAGTATGGCAGCAAATAAATCAGAATCTAGTTGACTTTGATAATACATTCTCCGCCCTGGATAACGAGGATATCTACCAGGATAGAGAGGCTATCTCCGGTGATGAGGAAGTCATGACAGTAGATGCCGAGCCGGGGGCACAGCCTGCAACCTATAGAGATATGAGAGTTGAACATCGGGCTCGTGCTAATTCTTTTATGGCCGATGAAGCTGTATGGGATGTTGAAGATTTGGATGTAGAGGGTACCGAGGAAGCGCTGGGTTTAGATGGTGATTTCCAATTATCGCTGGCTGAAGACGAAAATACGGAAGTGAATATAAATATAGAGGAAGAGGACAGCCTTGCTGATATCAGAAGCAGCATCAATCAGGAGGCGGGAGATATAGCTGGAGCCAGAATAGTTAGAGGTAGACTATTAATAGAAGCAGCCGAGACTGGAGATGAGAACGCCATAGCCTGGGAAGATACTGGTGACGATGAAATACTGGAGACTTTAACTCTAAGTCAGGATGAACACACCGAAGCCCGGGATGCTGAGTTTCAGATAGAGGGTATGACGGAAACCAGTGCCACCAACGAGAATATAGAATTAACCGATGATGTTACTATCGACCTTGTGGGCGAAAGTGCAGAAGAGGAGACATTCGATATAGAGGTTAGAGAGGATACAGCCCAGTTCGATGAGACCATTAATGAGTTCGTAGAGAGCTACAACGAGGTACAGACTCATCTTTCTGAGATGACCGATGAGGAACAGCCTCTGCAGGGAGACGTTACCGCTCGAAGACTGCAGAGTTCCTTAAGAAACGCTGTCATGGGAGCTGTAGAAGACATAGGTGAGGTAAACGAGGAAATATTTAGCTTGGGCGAGATGGGCATAGAAATTGATGCAGCCAGCTCAGAAACAGGTGATTTTGACGGGCTTATGAGCATAGCTGATGAGGGAGAGTTCAATCAGGCCTTAGACCACCACATGGACGAAGTACAGAACCTGTTTTTAGGAGATGAAGAAGCAGGAGTAGATGGCCTCATTGATAGAGTCAACGAGCAGGTAGAGACCTACGTGCGTGAGAGAGCTCATGAAAGTGGTTTGATTGGTGATAGAGAGGATAGCCTTGAGAACGAGATTGGCCGCATAGAGGATAGCATAGCACGGGAAGAAAGACGGATGGAAAGCCGGGAAGAAAGACTTAGAGAACGGTTTACTCGAATGGAGACGGCAGTCTACGAAGCCCAACAGCAACAGCAGCAGGTAATGAGCCAGATACAACAGTTAGGTTCGGCCAGCTTCTCGGACATGATGATGTAAGGTAAATACTAGAGTAAAAGTCAATAAATTATATCATTTACCGAATATATGATGAGAGGTTTTGGTTCATTTGTTTCACTTGTTGGTTCATATATGTAATGTTGCTCAGCAACAAACCGGCAACAACTCAGCAACATCCCAGCAACATTTCGCTATAAATTAACAGATACTGGCAAAATAGACCCTTTTCAGCAACAAATGAGCACCATCTCAGCAACATCTGTAAGTAAATTGGGCCTTTTTGACAGCAAAAATGTTGCTCAGCACCACTCTCAGCAACATTGACTGATAGCACGAAAATTAAAGTAATCCATTTTATCCCTGACAGCTGAACATTGATAGCACTTAAAAATATTTTGCCTCACCTACAGTTAATCAATATGTTTTCAACATAAACCTTTATAAACCTTTATGTTTTAAACACAATGATTATCAAAAGGTAAAAGGTGGTCAGGGAGTTAAAACGGGAAGATTTTGTACTAAATTATCTATTACGCAAAAATCTGAGGAGGTATTTTTCGTCATTAGGTTTTAGTCCAATATCCATAAGCTGCGCCGGGGAAGAATAAATAAAAATAGGACATCAGCCCCCGGAGAAGTTAAATCCAATCGAATCGAGGCGAACTATCATGGTACAGGGCATAGCACTTACAGGCATGGCTTCTGGTATAGACACCGACGAGATAACAGAACAGTTAATACAGATTGAAAGAAGCTCTATAAGAAGACTTGAGCTACAGAAAGAAAACGCACAGAATGAGAAAAAAGTCTGGCAGAGTATAAATCAGGTAATGAACGAGTTTGACAACAGCATATCTTCACTTAGACGGACCACTACATTTACCAGCAGAACTGCCAGGTCCAATGATGAGAATATAATTACCGCCACCGCCAGCAGAAATGCTACGAGAGGCAGCTACAGAGTAGAGGTCGACCAGCTGGCTCAGTCCCACAGAGTGGCGGGGGAGAATCTGCACGAGCTCAATCTGGATATCGAACTGGATGAGGGTGAAGAGTTAAACATCCATACTGAGCTAGGTTTAGAAGGCACATTTGAGCTGAATGATATGGAGTTTACCGTAGAAGAAAATATGAGTCTCGACGATATCAGAACTTTAATCAACGCTGAAAGCGAAGAGGCGGATATAGAAGCGGAGATTATGAACGAAACTCTGATATTAAATCATGCGGAGATGGGAGCGGAGAACGAAATATCCTTTACAGATACGGATAATATTCTACAGGATTTGGGAGTAATGGAAGAGAATAATGGTGAGCTTGATTTCCAGCAGGAATTAAGACAGAGCCAGGATTCTATCTTTTTTGTCGATGGCCTTAGAGTGGAGAAGAGCATTAATGAGGGTATAGAGGATGTAATAGAGAATGTCACACTTAATCTGCAGGAAGTAAGCGAGGAAAGCGTCACAATTACTGTAGAAAATGACTCGGAGAGAACGCTGGATGCAGTGAGAAGTTTCGTGGAAAGCTATAACGAGTTAATCGATAATTTACGCGAAGAGATGGGCGAAGGCGATATGCTGCAGGGAGATACCACAATTAGAAGACTCAACTCCGGTATCAGGCGCATGCTGACCAACACCGTATTTCTGGACAGCGAAGAGTATGATTTTAGAAATTTGGCCGATATAGGCATAGAGATAGATGCAGATGGTTTAGCTTCCGGTTTCACGGGAGAAATGAGGCTGGATGAAGATGTGCTCACGGACGCTATAGACACCGACCCTGAAGGTGTTCAGGCCCTTTTCACCGCCCGCGAGGATGATGAAGGCGTACAGGGAGTGGCCGAAAGGGTAAGCGATTCCATTCAATCCTACATTCAGTACGGCGGCATACTGGATTCCCGGGAGCGCTCGCTGGAGAGCAGGGTAAACAGATTAGACAGAAGGATAGACAGCGAAGAACGCCGCGTGGAACGCAGGGAGGGGCAGATTAGAAGCAACTTTGGCCGCATGGAAGTGGCTTTAAATCAGATGCAGGCTCAAAGAAGCTGGCTATCAGGACAGATACAGCAATTAAACTCCATCAGGAATTACAGAGACTAATATTAATCACATGAAGAGTAAGGGTTTAAGAAAGAAGGTTTGCAGCATCATTTTTATAAACTTCAGGCAAGAATCGCGGATTTGAGTATTAGGATTGATTATAAGATTGATTAACAGATAATCTTTAATTCTACAAAACTATTCAATCACAAAGGCTTTACAGGGAGTGTTGTTAATAATGAATAGAGGTTACAACGGCTATAATAACAACGGCATCGGCGGCAACGGAAATAATGGAAACGGCGGCAATGGTGAAGTTAATGGAGCAGGAACCTACGGCCAGAACGGCAATACCGCCCAAAAATACCAGAAGACATCCATCGAGACAGCTGATGACGGCAAGTTAGTTGTTGAATTATATAAAGGTGCGATTAAGTTCATGAAACTGGCCAGGAAGCAGATTGAAGAGGAAAATCCTATGGAAGCCAACAATTTACTTATCAGAGTGCAGAATATAATCACGGAACTTATGAACACACTTGATTTCGAACAGGGTGGTGAGCTGGCTGCCAACTTAGAGGCATTGTATGATTATATGCTCAATGAGTTAGTCCAGGCCAACCTGGATAAGGATGCCGAAAGAATAAAAAATGTTGAAGATATGATGATGCAGCTTCTGGAATCCTGGCAGGAAGCCGCAAAAGAGGCCCGGAAAGAAAAAAGACGCCAGGAGAAGGTAAGAATAAGTGCAGAGGGACAATAAGATAAATAATAGCTGAGAAAAGATGATGAGGGTAATTAGATAATAGGTAAAAATGAGGGATAACCATGGAAGTCTATATAGATGGTCAAAGACTGGACCCATCTGAATACGAAACTGATGATGATTTGGTTGAGCTTCTGGCGGGTACAAAAGCTCACCTGGGTGAGAAGATTGTTGACTCCGTTGTTGTGGACGGTGAGCAGGTTGACCCCAACCGGCCAGAAATAAACCCCGACCTGGATGATGTGGAGAGAATAGATATCGAGCTCAAGGATGTAAATAAGCTGATGGAAGAAACCGTGAAGAACCTGCATGAATACGCCCCAGAAGTCAGAAAGGGACTGGAGAAGGCTCAGGCTGGGTTCAGGCTGGGTGATAAAGATAAAGGCTATTCTCTTTTGAGGCGTTCGCTGGAAGGTATGGAGTGGTGTGTAGGTGTTGCTCAGAGGCTGGATAATCTCAAAAATGGTGAGATGGCTGCGGAATCCAGAGAGAATTTAGAGCAGATGTTCGATAAAATAAAGAAAATCATTGAGATGGCTGAGAGATATGAACTGCAGGAGACCTCCTTTATGACCGACAATATAGACAGTTTAATCGATTACGCGGAAGCCATAGAGTGTTTTTCCGATGACCTTTACGAACATATCTGTGGCAATGGTGAATTAGAAGAGTAATTTAATTATAGATTTTCAATAAATAAATAGAAAAATAGAAAATAGACATTAAACTGAGGGATATAAATGGAAGTAATCATAGATGGCGAAAAACAGGACGTATCACAATATAAAAGCGATGAGGATTTTCAGCAATTACTTGCCGAGATAAAGTCAAACCTGGACGATAAGATAGTAAATACCTTGGTTATAAATGATGAAAAAAATGTCGACCCCAACCGGCCGCAGTACAATCCGTCCCTGGATGAGATAGATAAAATTGAGATTGGTTTGAGAGATGTAGAAGATTTAATTGAGGAGACGGTAAATACTCTGGTAGATTACGTGCCCAATGTGAGAAGGGGTTTTAAGAACGCTCAGGTGGAGTTTAACTTCGGCGATGATGATGAGGGTTTCAACCTTTTAGAACAGGCTCTGCAGGGCTTTCAGTGGTGTCTAAGCGTTACCACCAGGATTGCCCAAATGGAAGATAGCGAGAAGCTTAAGGATATGAGCGCTGAATTATCGGGTGGTTTCCAGGAGATGCTGGATTTGGTCGATATAGACGAGGAGATGCAAAACGAAGAAGATATGCTGATAAACAGAATAGATGAATTATTGAAACTTGTGGATGATATCGAAGAAGTGGCCGAAAAATTAGTGGATAAGTATGATATCGAGGCAGATAGCGAAGAGTAATTTTTGACCGCGAAAAGTTTTTTCGAGATTTTTAATACAAAACACAATTTTGTACCATCTTTTTTCCCTATCATTTACACCAAAAATTATTGGGGAAGGATATGTTATCCATGGTTAATGATAACCTCAGACTATATTATCAACTGTACGACTTAAGCCGCCAGCAGAACGAGGCCATCCAGGAAAAGGATGTGGATGAGGTCTTGTCTATCCTCCAGGATAAAAAGGAAATCATAGAAGAACTCGAGGGTATAAATGTAGAAGAGGAGATACGAGCCCATCAAAACCCCGAGGAGACTCTCAGTGAACTTCAAGAGCTTATGGAGAAGCTGAACAAGCTGGAGGAGGAAAATGTTGACCTCATGGAAGAACACATGACCTCTCTAGCCCAGGAGATTAAATCGCTGGCCGACGGGAGAAAAACGATGGAAGGTTACTCGCAGTCCCAATCCAGCCAAAAGAAGTCTGAGGGTAAGGTAATAGACGAAAAAGGATAATACTTTACGATAAAAAGATAAAAAGATAAAAAGGAGACAAATAGTGGAGATACTTCTCAACGGCAAAAAGCAAGATTTGGGAATGTATGATAAAATCGACGATATGCGGGAACTTATAAAGTTTATACACACCTTTATCGGCGAAGATATCGTCAAAACTGTAGAAATTGACGAGGAAGAATATACTGCCGAAGAGATAGAAGCGGGACTCAATCTGGATATGGATGCTGTCAGCAGAGTGAACTTAAAAACCACTGACGATAAGAAAAAAGCCAGAGAAAATATCAAAGCCAATGTGATAGAAGAACTACCTGAGATGCGGGATAATTTCCAGCAGGCAGCGGCTGAATTTGCTCTTGGGGATGAGGAGAAAGGCTATGAAATGGTGCATGATACTCTCAAGAACCTGGAATGGATTGTTTTAAAAATAGAGGTCAGTTTGAAAAGGAATGATGACGAGGACGGTTTAGAAGAGATTAACTCCATAAAGGAAGGCTTCGATGGGATACTCAAAGAGCTGGACTCAGAAATAAATACGGACCGGAAAGGTGCTCTTACGGAGATGGCAGAAAAGGCAAGCAATTTGGTGAAGAGACTGGAAGAGCTAGTAGAGATATCAGATACAACAGATACGACATCCTGATAATTGATTTTTTCGGTCAGTGATGATAAATTATAGTACAAATCACATTATCTGGAGGTGTCGCCGATGGTGACTCCAGTAAGCGGCAGGACAGATTTTCTTCAGTCGGCCATGAGTTCTATAACTATTAGGGAGAATATAAGCTATGATGGTGAGGCCGTGGAGGAAGCTGCCGATAGATTGAGAGAGTTGGAATTGAATGAGCTGCAGCAGTCACCGCAGCAAAATGAAAGAGTTACTCCCGATGGTATAGGTGAGAATATAGATTACTATGCGTAAATGATTGGATGGTACTAACCGATTGTGGGAGGATAAGAGATGCAGGTATATATAAATGGAGATGAGGTCAATATCGACAAACAAATTATGGATGCGGATGAGGTAGATATAATAGATATCATGGACTGTATTGGAGATATTGTCTCCGACGGTACTATCATAAGAGTTGAAATCGATGATGAAGGATACATTCCCGGTGATGCTGCAGATAAGACAATTGATACAGATGAAGTTGAGAGGTTAAACTTCATTACCGGAGAGCTTTTTGATTCCAGCGAAGATGTACTGGCGGAGGCAAGAGAAACAGTGCCGGAGCTTCGGAAATCTTTAAAGAATGCTGCTTCGGAGTTTATGCTGGGAGATGAAGAGAAAGCCTGGGACATGTTCATGGACGCAGGCCAGGAGTTAAACCGGTTCATAGAAGAACTTACCGATGTATTTGGTGAAAAAGCTGAGCTGCTTACCAGCGAGGAGTTTATAGAAATAAAGAAAGAACACCAGAATACTGATGTTCTAACTATGACAGCAAATAATCTTTTCCGGCAGGAAGCAGATGAAGCGGCAGAGAGCGCAGAGGAGATGGCCGAGGTAGCTGAAAAGTTAGAAGAGTTTATCTGCGAGGATAAATAGTAAATAATAATTGGTAATTTATAATTTGTAGTATTATTGAGTATATTAAGAGTTTATATAGACATAAAATAGACAAATAGATTAATTGTGCACAATCAAGCACCTCTGGAGGTGTTAGTCATGGAAGTACCAGGAGCAGAAAGCGCAGGTAACAGCGTACAGCAGGCCATGAGCACGGCCGTGACCAGGCAGGCTATGAACCAGGATGCAGGAACCATCGATGCGCTCATGGAAAGCGTGGAAGAGATACAGGAAGCAGCTCAACAGACCGACAGAGCATCAATGCAGGGAATGGGCGAGAATGTAGACTTTCTGGCCTGATATTTTGTCTAATTACCTGCCTTAAACGATAATACAATATTCACGATAATAGCCAAAATATAACCTTTTCACATTTCATCATTTACGCCGCTCATAATACTCCTCCCAATTTTTACCCTTCCTGGTTACCTGCCTGGGAAGGGTTTTTGTTTTAGGACTGAGATGAATAAGCACAGACAGGGGACAAATCCACCAATAATAGATAAAATTAGAAAAGGAGCTGAGCAGCATGATTATCGCGGAGAGCACTTCCATGAGTTTTGCGCAGATGACCCAATCGCTGGAGATGAGAACCTACGAAAATGACGCGGGAGAGCAAGTGGTGGAGACCTCCTACAGCTACGACTATCTGGAAATCAACATGACCAGCGTGAGAGCAAAGGCAATGACCGACGATATAATTGATTTTTTGAGTGATTACTTCCACGCGCAAAGGAGCGGAAGCGGCAATCCCGGCCAGGAGGAGCTGAGAAGTTTTTATTCAGAAGCGAAGGAGGCTCTCGATAACAGTTTCAACAGCATGAAAAGAGACAAAGATAACAATTTGCTGCCCGGTAATAGCATTAACGGTGCACGAAACGGCGGAGGCAGGAAGTTAGGACATTTTAAGAATAATGATAACGGAGTGAAAGGGAATAATAATCTACTCCACAGAGCCCACAAGCAGGCAATTAAAGATTTGAAGAACTGGTATCACAACGGAGGCGAGCCCAGGGAGAGAGTTGATTTCTCCTCGATAGAGATTGAGAAGGTGAGCATTGAGCAGGAAGTTACTACCATGGCATCTGAATACGCGGCGGAGAAAAAGGTGGTTTGATAGGTGGATAGCTGGTTTTGCAGCTAATAGCAGATTAAAAACTGACAGCTGCAGACCGGTATAAAGCGTAAGATATAAAAGATAAGGAAAATGAGATAGGGGAAAGACAGAGTATATGATATAATATATACAGCCTGTCATCACATCTGGGGGTCACAGCAGAGAATGAAGCTCATCAAATACGCAATAGCAGTAATATTTTTCGTCCTGGCAGTTCTATTTGGTTTGATATTTCCCAACTTTGATTTAAGTTATCCGGTAACCAATATCATAATGCGCCG
The DNA here is from genome assembly GCF_900103135.1 of Halarsenatibacter silvermanii. Classification (NCBI taxonomy): domain Bacteria; kingdom Bacillati; phylum Bacillota; class Clostridia; order Halanaerobiales; family Halarsenatibacteraceae; genus Halarsenatibacter; species Halarsenatibacter silvermanii. The sequence continues at coordinate 86,867 of NZ_FNGO01000007.1, forward strand.
TTCGGCCCTAACCCACAGCATCATCCTCCCCCTAATCTGGTATCATCTCATCGGCAAAAGCAAGCCCGTGAGCCGGTTCATCTGTATGGGATTATTCCTGGGGATTACAGTATTTTTAGCCTTTATGGCGAGGCCGGTGCTGCTCGAGGGAGGCACGCTGATATTCTTCCCCTGGCTGGGCCGGTTCGAGTTCATGCCCAGTGAAGTGGCGAGAGTTGTGGGGCTTGGTGTATCCGGGCTCTGGATTCTGGGCAACATCTACTGGGGTATGGAGTACTATCTCAAAGCGGCAGGCAGCAAAACCTGGATAAATGTTTTTTCCTATCTGGCGATAGTGGTGACCGTTTTTGGCTATGCCGAGTACGCAGGACGCGCCTGGCTTTTGCCGGCGGTGATTTTGGGAGCTATATTTGTGCTGGTTTATAGATAATATACCGCGAGTTTAAGAGGCCAGGTAAATTTCAAATCCATCACTTACTCTCATCTGTATCAACTTTTATACCTTTTTCTTCAGCATATTTGCGCAAATCTCTTGTGTTGCCCTGTTCGTATTCATTTCTTCCATGTTCTTTGAGCAGTTTTAATAGTTCATTGATATTTTCGATATCTTCAGGCGCCATAAATCAACACTCCTTTCTAAAATACTAATCCTGTTAAACCCGGCAATAATTAATCCCTGCTATTATGATATATAATATCACCGGTGATAGATAAACTCAACTGATAAAGGTAAAATGTAAATTGCGATAGATTGATACTGTATTTTTGGAGGACATCGATATGTTAATCATAATTCTATCCGACCTAACACTGTTAATAGACAATATAGAAGCCCTAATTGACCGGCTCAAATCCAGGCTGGAGAGAGTAAAAACCCGTAAGAGAAGATTAACGCGCTTAGAGCAGAAACTTAGAAGCATGCGGGCGCTGGCGGTGAAGATAAGAGATGAGGATTATGGAGAAAATGAGAAGGATGAGGTTGTAGATAGGTACGAGGAACTGAGAGAGGAAGCTGAGGAGCTGGAGGCAAAGATAGAAGGATAAGCAGGTATGAAGATAGAAGATGAGCAGATTAGGTGAAAGCTTTTTACTTTTCATCACATACCCAGCCTTCAAAAGGAGTCTGGAGGTGTATTCAGATGAGAGCTTCAGGTGCAGACCTATCACCGGCGGTGCAGCGGGCCATAGATGCCGTGGTGCAGAAAAAGGCTACTGAACAGGAGCTAGAAGCAGCCATGATGCAGTTAGAACAGATGGAGGAGATACAGGAGGTTAAACAGCAGCTCGACGTGGCTACGATGCCGGGGCTGGCCGAGAATATAGACTTTTTAGCTTGAATTTTGGGATTATCGTAGGAATTCACCCTATATCAAAAAAGGAGCTGAGCTGAGATGCAGGTAGAGAGCCCGGGTTTTTCCAGCTTAGATTTAGCTGAATACCGTAATTTTCTGGCGGGAAATATTGAGAGAGTGGCCCCCAAACAGGTCGATAACTTCCAGGACGTGAATTTCAACGACACCCTGGACGGCTACCGGGTGAGCTTCAGGTACGATGAAGAGCTTGGGGGAGAACATTCTGCACGTAATAGATAATTCCACCAACGAGGAGGATGTTATCTTGAAAGGAACACTGGTGAAGGCTATGCAGGAAATGGTCGAGAATGAGCACGGCCAGAATATGTGGCAGCGGATTATAGAAACGAGCATGCTCGGTGATGATTTTGATGTCAATATTTTAGCCGACGTCGAGGACGAGAAATTCAAGAATCTATTAAACACTACAGCCGAGGTGCTGGATATATCCAAAAAAGAGGCGATGGACAGGTTTGCTCATTATTTTATCCTGGAATACGCACTCGATACCTTTGCCATAAACATGTACTTCAGCCAGAGCGACAGCGCCAGGGAGTTTCTGCTCAAGATGGACGATGTTCATAGGCGCCTCACCAAAAACATCGATGATGCCAGTCCTCCCAGATTCGATTACGAAAAAAAAGACGATGGCAGCTTGCTGATGACCTATAACTCCGAGAGAGGTATGTTCGAATTGTTTAAATCCCTGGCCGAGGCGGTAGGAGAGTATTTCAATGACGATTTGAGAATAAGAGAAGCTGGTAAGAACACTGTGGAGATAAAATTTTCCTGAGCTATATGCAAGTCTGTTGAAGTTAAAAATTTCTCCTGGAACGGGTGAGAGAGATGCGCATCAGAACCAATATCAACGCCATCAGGACAAATAGATATATAAATCAAAATAATAGGGCCATGCGCACCACCATGGAGCGGCTGGCCAGCGGTTATCGAATAAATTCCGCCGCCGACGATGCCGCGGGTCTGGCCATCTCCGAGAAGATGACGGGTCAGATAAGAGGCCAGCGTCAGGCGCAGGAGAATGCTCAGGATGCTATTTCCCTCATCCAGACGGCCGAGGGGGCTTTGAACGAGACGCATGCCATCCTGCAGAGACTCAGGGAGATATCTGTCAGCGCGGCCACTGACACGCTTACCGACTCTGATAGGGAGGCCCTGCAGGCCGAAGCCGACCAGTTAATCGACGAGATAGACCGCATAGCCCAAACCACGGAGTTCAACACCCAGAAGCTTCTCTCCGGTGCGGTGCCGGAGATAGATGTGGAAGGGGAAAGCGCGCTGGAAGTTGAGGTAGCAGACATAACGGAGATAATGCCCGGGGATTACTACATCGAGACCGACCCCGAGGTCGATACGGAGGACGATGTGTGGGATGAAACTTCGGAAATTATCTACGAAGAGGAGTACACCGATTCGGGCGAGACCGTGCTGGATATAAATGATGAGGTAGAAGCGGTAGATGAGGATGAGACAATTGAGGACAACTTCTCGCTATACCTGGAGGTAATTGATACTGAAGAAGATTCTGTCACCTACAGCTACCAGCTGGATACCGTTAATGTTGATGGGACAACTTCCATCGAGACCGGTGAGATAACTATATCAGATGGAGAGGAATCCTTCGAGATAGGTGGTATGGAGTTCAGCATAGATGACTTTGCTTCTGATGAAGCCACAGAGGGCGATAAGAAGACAGCAGGCGGCAGGGCCAATCCCGGCCTGGAGAGAGCGCTTGAAGCCATCCGACTCAATAGAGGCAATAATCCCGCGGCCGAGCTGGTTCTGGAGGAGAAGCTGTTGCAGGAAGAGGGAGTGGAATTTACCACCCACCAGATAGACCCCGAGACCGGAGAGCATTATGAGGCGCAGATAGGTCTGGACTTTCCCGAAGACGACGAGCTACCTGATACGCTGGATAATCCCGACATCGACGAGTACACCGAGAGCTTCAGCGTGGAAGAGCCCGACGAGGAGGAGAGAACTGAATTTACCTTCCAGGTGGGCCCCAACTCCGGCCAGAATATCACCCTGGAGATAGACGATATGACCTCCCACTCGCTGGGCATAGCGGGGCTGGACGTATCAAATCGCGAAAGCGCCGATGCTGCCATAGGGGAGATTGACGATGCCATAGGCAGAGTTTCCTCACAGAGGGGAGAGCTGGGCGCCATACAGAACAGACTGCAGCACCGCGTTAACTATCTGGAGGTGGCCGAGGAGAATTTGACCGAGGCCCGCTCGCGCATTAGAGATGCCGACATGGCCCGCGAGATGGCCCGCTTTACCCGTCAGCAGATTATCCAGCAGGCCGGTCTGGCCATGCTGGCCCAGGCCCATCAACAGCCGCAGACCGTGCTGCAGCTTTTGGACACGGCGTGATATTTTGGTGAAGTTACAAATTATACTCAGGGCTTTAATCCGTATATAAAATAATATTTTATGATATGCCAGTGAGATGCTGGTATTTTTTTATTTTACAGTGAATTTTCCAGTCGGCGATTTCGAAAAATAAAAGAAATCGGGGATATATAGCAGCTAATAAAAGCTTTAACTATATAATTGCTTTTAATAGTTAATAATAGCAATTTAAGATGTTCAAATTTATCAGGTAATCTTACGATAATATTATTGAGATGGAAATAAAAACAATTTAACACAAATATAATCATAAAAAAGGTAAATATGAAGTAAATATGCTAACTCAAACCTGGAAATATCGTAATTTCAATTTTCTTCTCTACATACTTTCTCATTCTTTAGTCTTTTATCGAATGGAGGGCAATATATGAGAATAAATCACAACCATATCTCTGTACAGGCTAATAACAGGCTTCGCAAAAACAATTCAGCAATACGAAACAATTCCGAAAGCCTTGCCTCCGGTAAGAGAATAAATCGAGCCGCCGATGATCCGGCCGGTCTGGGCATCAGTCAGCGCATGGAAGCACGAAATAGAGGGCTTGAGCAGAACAGGCAAAATATTCAGGATGGCAAGTCTTTACTCGATACCGCCGATGGCGCTGTAGGTCAGATGCAGGACAAGGCCCAAAGAATGCGAGAACTCACAATTCAGGCCGCCAATGGAACACTGACGGACAGTGAGCAGGAATCAATAAAGGAGGAAATGAGATCTTTAGAGGCGGAGATGAGCCGCACCAGCAAGCAGACGGAATTCAATGAAATTCCTATAATTGACGGCAGTTTAAGCCAGAAAACTGAGGATGTAGAAGGAGAGAAGGAAACAGGTTTAGATGTGCCCGATGATGGTAACTTTTATTCTCAGGAGCTAGAAGTGGGGGAATTTACTGTCGAATATCGTTTCCAGAGAGATGTCGACGAAGAAGGAAATGATATTTTGAATATTGAGCTCTGGAGCGAGGGGACCAGGCTGGCCCGGGATGAACTTATCCAGGATCCAATCGAAGGAGAAGCTGCTGCTGGTGATCCGGAAGAATTAAATTTTAATGATGAGCTTGATTCTCTCTTCACCGGCGGCGCAGATGTTGTAGATTTTGTCCCCGGAGATGGTGATAATACTTTTATGGCAGTTGGAACAGCAGAAACAGATGAAGGCGAAGGGGAAGAACATATATTTGCAGCTGAATTCGCTTTTGAAGACGGAGAACTTGAGGTGCAGTGGGAGGACAGTTACCGCTATGAAGAAGATTTGCGTGCTGAAGGCATCAGCATTGATCGTTTGGATCAGGAAGGAAATGAGTTTATAATTTCCGGTCAGACGGGCAGTGAAGATGGGGATGGAGAAGTAATATTGATGAAAGTAGAAAGGGATAATGAATCTATTTTTCTGGATGATGACTTTGAGTTTGAGGAGATTATTGGCAGCAATGACGATTTTGGACGCAGCATCGAAGGGCTTGAGGGAGGCGGCAAAATTTTGGCTGCCAGTGTTGAAGCTGCCCACGGTAATAAAGATCTACTTGTTTTAAAATTGAATGAAGATGGCATCTATGAGTGGGAACAGCGAATAGAGGATAGCGATAGTGATGATATCGTCTGGGATATAGAAGAGACATCTGATGGTGATTTTGTGATAGCGGGTGAGAGTGAAGGAGCTGCAGCTTTACATAAAATGAGCTCCGAGGGAGAAATCCTCTCCACACATACTGAAGATAGTTTAGATCATTTTATCGATATTGAAGAAGATGCTGAGGGGAATATAATTGCAGCGGGTTATGATGGGAATGATGGTCTTGAAGTCAAAAAGTTTGCAGACAATGGTAACGAGCTTGAAGAAGAGGACTCCAACAATATTGACGCTGCTCCGGAATATTCGGATTTCACCGACATTGATGAAAATCACGATTTTAGCCTGGAGGTTGTGGAAGGACCGGATGGTGATCCTGATGAGGAGGCATACATAATTTCAGCATCTGCGAATGAAAACGATGGAAGCCGGGAGATGAAAACTGTAAAGCTGGATGAAGATTTTGAGGAAGAATGGGACTCAACAGAGCTGGACAGCGGTTCTCACGGCAATAAAATGTCAGAGATATCTCCCAACAGTGACGGGGGTTATCTGGCTTTTAACCCCGAAGAAAACGAAGATGAGCTTGAGAACACAATAGCACATTTTGATTCACAGGGAGTTTATCAGTGGGAAAAGGATTTAACTGAGGTATTTGAGGAAGTGGATAGCGGTGACCTTAATATCGAAGAAGTAGCAGCTGCTGGAGACAGCTATCTGGTTTTGATAGAGGATGAGGAAAGCAGTGATTTGTATGCAGCGGAAATTGATACGGATGGAGATATAAACCAGGAAGAATTCCAGCTGGAGGAAGTAAACGGGGAAGATTTTTCCCAATTACAGCTTCTTGATCAGGGCGAAGATGGTTTTGCCGTTATAACAGAAGAGAATGATATGGAGGAATTGAGCATTCATGTCTATGAAGACGGAGGACATGAAGATGAATATACAGGATTTTCAGATCTGGATTATGATGTCGAAGAGATAAATGGGATTACCCGCACGGAAGAAGGCATTGCCGCTGCTGGCAAAACGGGTGATGGTTCTGCAATAGAGGTTTCTGCTGAGGGCAGAGATGTATATGAAAATATAACTGTGGGATTTGAGGAAAGCGATGAAGAGGGCGTTAGTTTCGAAGATGATGAATTAACTGTAGGTCTAAAAGAAGATGAGATTTATGGAGTTGAGGATGTAGAAGATGTTTTTGATGAACATGTTGAAAATGAAGAAGTCATTACATACTTTGAGGGTGGAGATTTTGAAGATATAATATCTAATCAAAATGGTGATGATTTTGATAACGAAGCCAGTGTCAATAATTTGGACTTTGAAGCTGATGATGAAATAAATTTTCTTGATCTGGAAAATTTTGAGGAAGAAATTGAACTCTCCGGAGGTGAGAGCCCTGAAAGAGCATCTGCAGATGATACACTGACTGATGATATAGAGGTTACGCTGTCTGTAGATGAAGATGAATACGATGATCATTCCGATGAATATGATGAATTAGAAATAACATTTGAAGCTGGTGACGAAGAAGATCTTGATATTAGTTCCGAAAATGATCAAACAGATGTAACAATCACTTTGGAAGATGAGGAGGTTTATAGTGAAGGGGATATAGATGATATTCTACATGGAGAAGCAAACGATGATGATGAGCTTCCAGATGAGGTTGATCTTGAAAATATAAATTTTGAATTTGATGGCGATCTACTGGCGCAAAATTTAGAGGGTGAAGAATTTGATCTGGATGATGAGGAGACTGTTAGAGATATTGATCAAGATATCGATGTGGAAATACTTGGCGGCGATACAGATGATTATGAAACAATTGAAGAATATAATATTGATATTGAGTTTGAAGAAGATGAAGATGTAGATATGGGAGAGGAAACAGGAAATTATGAAGATGACACACTAACTGTAAATATTGCGGAATCAGAGCAATATAATTCTGAAAATCTGAAAGATGCTATAGAAAATGCAGTTGAAGATGCAAAAGATGGAAATGGTGAACTGGAAGATATTGAGGGAGAAAATTTCGCAGTAGATTTTGAGTTTGCGGACGCAGACAATGACGCAGACAGCGTAAATATCAGTTCCGGAGGTTTAGACAACAGTGATTTTGACCTGACTGGTGCCGATGAAGGTGAAGAAGCTGAAGGTGAAGAGGATGTTAATGATACTACTCTTACAATTACCGGAGGCAGACATGAGGATTATGATGATATCACCATAGATTTTGAAGTTACAGATGATCTTGATCCGGGAGAGACCGATTATGATATCGAGAATAATAATTTGACGATTAGGATTGGAGAAGAGTTAAAACTTGATGAATTTGATATTGAAAAATCTGATGATAGTATAGATTTTGAAATGGCCGGAAGAAGCTGGGACGGCAAGGAGATAACTTTGGATGAAGAAAATGGAGATGAATACTCCGGTGAAAGCGAGGAATTCGGGGGGATGTGGCTGGCCGAATTGGAGTCAGAAAATAATGGGATAAATACAACTTTGGAAAAGATATTTGGAGATGACGGCGGCCTGCAGCTCCAATCAAGGAGTGATGGGTTTATAGCCACCGGCCGGACTGACGGAGATAATCCCCGGGTACTGATGGTGGATGATGACTTAAATGTAGACCATGATAGTGTTGATGATAATGGAAATATAAAACTTACTGAAATTCTGGATGATAATGGGGGATTCATTGTAGCAGGAAAAGATGAAAATGATGCTGCTGTAATGGATCGGATTTCAGATGAAGAAGACCTTGATATGGATTATTCTGATCTGACTTTTGATGAAGATATTAGTCTGGTATCCGGTTTTATTTCCGGTTCATCTGACGATAATCTTCAGAGAGTTGAAGTTGCTGAAGATGATTTTGGCGACGAAGCCGATCTGTCTGATTACAGGGCTTTTTCTCGCAGTATTGCTGTCGACGAGGATGAGAATGTATATGTTGGGGGAAATAAAGAATATCTGGGCCAGCATGATGAAAGCGGAAATATCCGCAAACTAAACGATGAGGGTGGACTTGAGTGGGAGAACGACATCTCCGAAAACGGTGAAACACCAATTGTTCAGAATATGCATCTATCACAGGATGAAGATGAGCTGGTTGTCACAGGCAGTTTGAATGAGGAAGAAATGTTTGTGTATGGTATTTCAGCTGATAATGGTGATGAGAACTGGTCTCAGGAATTTGATGCCCTCAGCAGTTTAAGTATTAGTGAGACTGAGGAAGGAGAATACCTTGTTACCGGACATCGGGAGATGGAAAATCCGGATGAGCTTTATCAGTACAATCATGGTGAAGTCGATGAAACAGATGTGCGGGATATCACTGCATTGAAGCTCGATTCCGATGGAGAAGTAGAGTGGCGGCGGGATTACGGGGCTGATGATGATCTGGCCGGCAATGTTCATCCTTCCGATGAAGGCGGCTTTGTTGCCGCAAGCAGCAGGACCAGCTATTCCTATCCAAAGGCTAAAGGTGACTCGGCAGATGATGCCGAGGCCACTTCTGTAAAGGATGCTGTTATTACCGGAGTTGATGATAATGGCAGCTGGCAGTGGGATTTTGAACTGGGGCGAGCTCTTCGAAATGATGATATGCCTGAAAATCTTGATATAATAGATAATGAAGATAGTCTGGAAGGAGTATATGTTCAGGATAGTTTTGATTCTGAAGGTGAATGGGATGGATATGTAATGACTGCTCACAGAGAAAGAGAGGATGGCAGTGAAGATGTAATAACGGTTGGACTCAAAGCCGATGATGGCAATGAAGAGCCGGAGATTGCCTGGATTGATAGTATGGAGGCTGAAAACTCTTACGAAGTTGGCAATATTTCTGCCACTGATGATGGTGGATATGTAATGACAGGCAGTGTTGAACAGGATGGCAACAGCAATGTCTGGGCAAGAAAACTCAACAGTGACGGCAGCCAGGATTTTTACAGTACTTTTACAGAAAATGACGGTGAAGATCATGGAAATCACATAAAAGAAGTTTTCGTGGATGAAGAACCGCATTATGTTTTAACCGGCAGCACCTCAACTGAAGATTTTGCTGGCAGAGCCGGGGAACTTGAAGGTGATCAGGATCAGCTTGTCATGATGATTGATGCTGATGGTGAAATCGAATGGGCTGATGCTATCGGCGGCAGCGGAGATGACAGCGGGGAATCTATCCGGCAGTACGAAGAGGGAAGGTATATTATGACCGGGGTCACATCTTCTGGAACCTGGGAAGACCAGGAAAATGGTGAAAATAACGGACAAAATGGCGAAATACAGCCTGATGGCGATGTGTCACCTCACCCTTCAGCCGACTCAGAAGAGGCTATGTGGACTGTTGCTTACAGCCTTGAGATAGATAGCGAGACTTTATCTCCCGATAAAGAGGCAGAACAGCCGGCACCTTATGGTACCGGGGAGATATTTCTTGAACTGGATAATGCCGAAGTCGAATATAACTGGGAGAATTCAGAAGTAACCTATATGTCGGCAGAAGGCGAGCAGCATACCGATTCTAAATTTGGGGTTCAGGTTGGACCGGATTCCTCTGATAAGATTTTTCTGGAAATAGATAATGTTAGAACCGAAAATTTAGGTTTTGAGGAAGGCTGGCTCGACGGTGATTTTTCCGATGAGGAATTTGTCAGTGAAACTTTAGAAACCATAGATGGCGCCATTGAAAAGCTGAGTTCTGCCCGCTCGGAAATAGGAGCTTTCACAAATAGGCTGGAGCATTCTTTGAGCAACGTGGAAAATTATAATGAAAACCTTGAATCCGCTCGTTCTCGTATAGAAGATGCCGATATGGCCCGGAAACTGACAGAACAGGTCAGGCTTGATATCTTAAATCAGGCCATATTGTCGATGCAGGCCCAGGCTAATCAACAGCCGCAGACCGTGCTGCAGCTTTTGGGAACGGCGTGATATTTGGTTGATTTAAATTCTATTCAGCACCTTCAAAGTTCGTCCCGCACCCGGCAGGAAAATTGTGATTCTGGGCATTGCGGTTTTTTCTTTCCCGTTAAATCGTTAATGGCAGCTCAATTAATGGCAGCTTTTGAAATTTAATATTACTGCAGGCAAGAACGGTCTGAGCGATAATTAAGCAATTATTAAGCTCAGGCTTTTTTAATTTAAACAATGTAGAATTTGCTTGATATTAAAGGATTTTGATGAAATTTTTAGAAATGTATATTAAGAAGGACAACAAAAGAAGCTCAAATATAAAGAGGGTGATAACATGGGAGAAATATTGCAGCTGAAGGTTAAATTTCCTGGCACCGGAACCTGTAAGCGGTTTTTGATAGAAAGTGAAGATACCTTTCAAGATCTGCATGAATTTCTATTTGATATATTGGGTCGACATGATAGGACTCATCTGCATGAATTCATCATAAAAAAGAACATAAAAGTTGCCCCAGAGGAGAACGGAGCTCCCAATGGTCTGGGACATTTTAGCTTTGCGAAGAGTGACGAAGGAGATTATTATAAGCAGGATAAAACTAAGCTGGCTAAATTTTTGATGAAAAAGGGACAGAGTTTCATTTATCGATATGATTTCGGCGATGACTGGAGATACGATATCATCCTGGAGAAAATGAAGGATAGAGAATATATCGAAGAATATGACGAGTTTCCGGTGAAGATTGAAGATGATTTTTAGGTTAGAGGTAATGGTGTTATAATTAGTTATGAAGAATGAATATTCAGCTGAGAAATAAATTAATTTAGAGGTGAGATAAAGATGCCTGCTAAAAAAGAAGTGGAATTTCCAGAAGAAATACTTGTAAGTTTAAAAACCAGTGAAGATGAATTAATAAAAGAGATGAAACTGGCGCTGGCTGTCAAATATTTTAAGGAGAAAAAATTATCCGTAGGTCAGGCCGCTGAACTGGCAGAAATGCCAGAAGAAGATTTTATTAGATATCTAGGAGAAGAAGAAATATCTGTTTTTAGATATGATGATTTGGAAGAATTAGAGGAAGATATTGAAAATGCCTGAAGTTGTTGCTGATTCTACAGTAATAATATTTTTATCTAATATCGGGCATTTATGGCTGATAAAAGAGCTATATGAGGAAATTTACATTCCGGAAGCCGTTTTGAAAGAAATTCGAGTAAAAGGGGAATCTTCGAAAGCTTTTCGAAATATGGATAAAGCTGATTATATTAAAAAATTTAATTCAGAGAATATTAAAGCTAGCGATTTTCTCTCTTCATCCATTCATAAAGGGGAAGCAGAAGTTATTGCTCTGGCAAAACAAATCGAGGCAACCAGGGTTATTATTGACGACTACGCAGCAAGAAAACACGCCCGGTATTTGGACTTGAATGTCACGGGGACTTTGGGAGTTTTATTGAGAGCTAAAAATGAAGGGCTGATTGATAGTGTTAAGCCACTTGTGGATAAAATGATAGAAGAAGGATTTCATGTAGATGATAAACTCTATAACTTCGTTTTGAAGAAGGCAAATGAATAACTGATAGTTTAGGCAACAATTTATTTTAATCAGCTTTTGCGAAATAAAAATATAAGACAAAAAGATATCGATTTTCGAGAATAATAATATGAAAGAATAATGAAGTCAATACCCTCACATCCCTTATTGAACTTTCGAAAAATGCGCTCTCTGAAAACACATTAACTATACATATATTTGCTGGTCTGTTAAACATGAAAAATTTTTGTCTTGTTGAAAAAGGTATAAGTATATCAATTACCGAATAGTGAATGTTGTCGTATTTCATCTGGAGCTGGCGGGTTAACCGAGGTAGTGCTGACTTATTACTCATAAGATGGTTGAGCTCCCTTCTTCATGTATAAACTATATACGAAAATTTTCTTCTGGGAGTGGGGGTATAGCAAATTGTGCAAGGATAAAAGCAGATTATGTTTGTATCAATATTTATATGAATAACTGTTATGCAGGTGTTTAATGAATTACTCAGAATTACATAAATTAGAAGAATAAAAGAATTACATCAACTGGAGGGATATCATGAACCGAGGCCGATACAATATTCCTGCTGAGAATAATCGGGAGGTTATCACCTTAAAAAAGTTCTGCAATGACTGCAGGAAGGACTCTCAAAGCTGCGAAATGGACCCTTCCAGTTGCCTTGAAAAAGCCAGTATTTATCGGAAATATGTCAGAATTAAACAGGAATAAAAAGGGATAAATATAAAAATGGAGCATCCATGCGATAATAACCTTGTAATAATGAGCAATATTTGATATCTAAAGGAGTGATTTTATTGACAGATAAATTAACACTTGATGAACTGGAATCGCACCTCTGGGAATCGGCAAATATATTAAGAGGCAGCATAGATTCTGCTGACTACAAGAACTATATTTTCGGACTTTTATTTTTAAAAAGATTAAGCGATGTCTTCCAGGAAAATAGAGAACATATTAAAGAAGAGTATGGCGAAGAATTTCTTGATGACCCTGATTTTTATACCGAATCATATGTATATGTACCGGAGAGAGCCCGATGGGAACACATAAAAGAACAGACTCAGGATATAGGAGCAGATATCAATAAAGCCTTTGAGAAGCTGGAGCAGGAAAACCCTGTCCTTGAAGGTGTGCTGACACCGGTTGATTTTAATGACAAAGAGAGATTACCTGACCACGTTTTAGAAGAGCTGATACAGCACTATTCTGATATAAATCTGGGTAATGATGATTTGGATGACCCCGACATACTGGGAAGAGCTTATGAATATCTTATACGACAGTTTGCTGATGATGCGGGCAAGAAGGGGGGCGAGTTCTACACTCCCCGTGGTGTGGTTAAATTATTGGTGAGAATTCTCGACCCGGAAGAAAACATGAGAGTGTATGACCCCTGCTGTGGGTCTGGAGGTATGCTCGTTTATTCCGCCGAACATATAAGAGACAACGGCAACAGTATGGAACATATATCCTTATTCGGTCAGGAAAGAAATCTAAATACCTGGGCTATCTGCAAAATGAATATGTTTTTACATGAGCTATTTGATGCCCGGATTGAACGCGGCGACACGATGAGGGAGCCCGAATTTACCCAGGATGGAGAATTGCAGCAGTTCGACAGGGTAATCGCCAATCCCATGTGGAACCAGAAAGAATGGAGCAAGGAATACCTGCAGGAGGCCAATCCTTACGGCAGATTCTCCTATGGTTTCCCACCTAAAAACTCCGCAGACTGGGCCTGGATACAGCATATGCTGGCCAGCGCCAATAGAGAAGGTAAAGTCGGTGTTGTGCTCGATAATGGAGCATTATTCCGCAGCCGGTCGGAGGGTAAAATAAGGAAAAAAGTGCTGGAAGATGATTTGGTGGAAGCTGTTATTGCCCTGCCGGAGAATTTATTCTATAACACCTCATCTCCGGGCTGTATCCTGATATTTAATAAAGATAAACCGAGTGAACGCCGGGATAAAGTCATATTCATATATGGTGAAGAGAATTTTGAAGAAGGCAGCAATCAAAACTATCTGAGGGAAAAACATAGAGATAAAATAGTTGAGGCTTATCGTGATTATGAGGATGTAGAAAAATATTGTCGGGTAGTTGATATGGAAGAAATAGAGAGGAACGATTATAACCTAAATGTGCCGAGATATGTTGATACCACCGAGCCGGAGGAGCCTATAGATGTTGATGAGGTGTTAGATGAATTGAGTGAATTGGAAGATGAAAGAAATGAAGTAGAAGATGAGATGTATGGTTATCTTGAAGAGTTGGGGTATGATGGTTGAGCAGAATTTAAAAGAAACCTCATTTGGGTTCATACCTGAAGATTGGGAATTGAAACCTTTAAACGAATTAGGGGAAGTAACCGGAGGAACTACTCCCAAAAGAAGCAATCCAGAATTTTGGGGAGGAGAGATTCCCTGGTTAACTCCCTCAGAAATAACAGATAATATAGCAAATCGAGTTGATGAAACAAAAGAATATTTAACAGAGATGGGATTAGACAGTTGCTCAGTTAAAGTTTTACCTCCAGGTACAGTAATGTTAACAAGTAGAGCTACTATAGGCGAATGTGTTATTAATGAAGTTCCCATGGCTACAAATCAAGGATTTGCTAATATAATTTGTGATAATGAGAAAATTTATAATCACTTTTTACTTTATCTGTTAGAAAAAATTTCCCCTAGATTAGAAGCTTTAGCAGGGGGGAGTACTTTTTTAGAAATAAGCAGAACAAGTGTTAGATCATTAAATGTTCCTGTTCCCCCACTCCCCGAACAAAAAAAGATGGCTGATATATTATCATCAGTTGATAAAGCAATCGGGAAAACAGATGAAATTATAGAAAAGACAGAAAAGCTGAAAAAAGGTTTGATGCAGAAGCTTCTGACAAAAGGAATTGAGCATGATGAGTTTAAGGAAACTATATTAGGTACTATTCCGCAAAGCTGGGAAATTAAACAAATGCGGAACATATGCAATAAAATAACGGATGGAACTCACGATACGCCGCCGCTTAAGGATAATGGTTATCCTTTTGTTACAGCAAAGAATATAACAAATGGGAAATTGGATTTTAGTGATTGTAATTATGTTTCATCAGAAGAACATAAAAAGATTATTAGCAGAAGCAAGCCAGAACAAGGGGATATTTTATTTACCCATATAGGAACTATAGGCGAAGTTGTTGAAGTAGATGTTAATTTTGAATTCAGCATAAAGAATGTAGCTTTATTTAAACCAGATAATAATCAAGTAAAAAGTAGATACTTTAAGTTTTCATTAGAGAGCAATATTGTTCAAAATTTTATTCAAAGAATTTTGCAAGGAGGGGTTCAACAATATTTAAGCCTAAAAACCTTACGAGGTTTAAATGTTCCGGTTCCTCCCCTTCAGGAACAGAAGAAAATAGCATCTATACTATCCTCAGTAGACAAAAAAATCCAGAAAGAAAAAGAGTACAAAGAAAAATTAGAACACCTGAAAAAAGGCCTCATGCAGAAGCTGCTCACAGGTGAGGTGAGGGTTGAAGTAGATGAAGATGAATATGCTCAAATAGAACAAATAGAACAAGTAGAAGAGGCAGCAGGTGATTAATATGCAGAGAAACTGGGATGAATACCACCAGGCGGAAAAGCCCGCCCTGGATTTATTTGAAAAGTTAGGATATGATGTCTATGATTTCCACGCAGATGACGAGAGAGATAGACCGCTAAGAGAGTCCGAACATCACGTCATACTGCAGGAGGAGCTGCGCGATGCTTTAAAGAGAATTAATCCCTGGATAAATGAAAACAACCTCAACAAAGCCGTCAACAAAATCAGACCGGCCCGGATTAAAGCCACTGACCTGATGGAAGCAAACGAAATCATATACCAGAGATTGGTAAAACACATCTCCTTAACTCAGGATTTGGGCCAGGGCAAGAAAAATCAGACTGTAAAATATATAGACTACGATAACCCGGAAAACAATCAGTTTACCGTCATGAACCAATTTGCCGTCAAAGGCCGCGATAGAATCAAACCGGATATTGTTGTCTTTGTCAACGGAATTCCCCTGGCTGTTATAGAATGCAAAAATAAAACTACCATCAATGAGCCGGAGGAAGAAGCAATAACGCAGCTGAGAAGATACCAGAATGTCCGCGATGGCGAGGAAGGTGCTGAACATTTATTCTACCCCAATCAAATACTGGTTACTGCCTGGGGTAATTCCGCCTCTGCCGCCACGGTGGGCGCACCTGCCCGCGTATATAAGCCCTGGAAAGACCCCTATCCCTACAGCAAAGAAGAGGTTACCGAGATAACCGGCTTCTCTCCCAACCTGCAGAATATACTGCTCTTTTCCCTGTTCAAGAAGGATAGATTCCTGGATTATATCCGCAATTTCATAGTATTCGAGAGAGAAGGCAATTCTATGGTCAAGATGGCGGCCAGATACCAGCAGTACAGGGCGGTTGTCAAAGCCATGGAAAGAATAAAGAATGCTGATTCTCCCGATGACAGAAGCGGCACCGTCTGGCATACCCAGGGCTCGGGCAAATCACTTACCATGCTGTTTTTGGCCCTGAAACTAAAGCGCTTTAAAGAGATAGGCAATCCCACCATTTTGATAGTGACGGATAGAGTGGATTTGGATGAACAGATAACCGGTACCTTCAAAAGATGCGGCTTTCCCAATCCCAAAAGAGCAGAGAGCGTGGAGAATTTAAAAGAGCTCCTCACCTCCGATGTTGGCAGAACTGTAATGACCACCATCCATAAATTTCAGGATGAGGAGAGGGAAAAATATCCCGTCCTATCCGAGGATGAAAGTATATTTGTCATGGCCGATGAGGCTCACAGAACCCAGTTCAAAGAGTTAGCAGCCAACATGAGAAGAGCTCTGCCCAACGCAGCCTACTTAGGCTTCACCGGTACTCCTATAGATAAAGAAAGCAAAAGCACCTTAAGAACTTTCGGCGATTACATAGATACCTATACCATTGAAGAATCCGTCGATGATGAAACCACCCTCCCCATCAAATACGAGAGCAGATTGGCGGAGTTACACCTGGAGGATAGTTACCTGGATGAAAGTTTTGAGAGGGTATTCTCCGATTACAGCGAGGAAGAAAAGAAGAAGATAAAAGAAAAATACGCCACAGAACGCGATATAGCCCAGGCTCCCAAAAGGATAAGAGGTATCTGCCATGATATTATTGACCACTATGAAAAGAAAATAAAGCCTTTGAAAGGTCAGATAGTTACCGTAAGCAGGCGGGCTGCGGTCAGATATAAAAAGATACTGGATGAACTCAACGGTCCCGAATCAGTTCCTGTAATTTCCGGCGACAATAACGATGAGGGTTTGATAAAGAAATACAGCGTGGATAATGCGGAAAAAAGCGAGATAGTAAGCCGCTTTAAAGACTACCGCTCCAGCCTCAAATTTGTTATCGTCTGCAATATGCTGATTACGGGCTTCGATGCCCCGGTAGAACAGGTTATGTATCTGGATAAGCCGCTTAAAGAACACAATTTGCTCCAGGCTATAGCCAGGGTTAATAGACCCTTCCCCGATAAAAACTACGGACTGGTGGTTGATTACTACGGCGTATTCGATGATTTGCAGAAGGCCCTGGCCATATTCAGCTCCAAAGATGTGGAAAATGCAGTCACTCCCATAAGAGATGAAAAGCCCCGGCTGGAGAGCAATTACCGGGCGGTGATGAAGCTATTTGAGGGTGTGGATATGGATGATTTGGATGCCTGCGTTAAACTTTTTGAAGATGAGGAGAAGCGGGCAGAGTTCAAAAACAAATTTAAAGCATTCTCCAAAAGCATGGATATTATCATGCCCGCCCCCATAGCTGACCCCTACCGCAAGGATTTAAAGAAATTAGGCAAGATTTACCGGGCGGTAAGAAACACCTACAGGGATGACAGCATCAATATAAAGGGTGCCGGCAAGAAGGTGAGAAAGTTAATAGATAACCACGTAAGCTCTCAAAATATAAAGAGACTGTATGGACCGGTATCGATACTGGATGAACAGGAGTTTGATGAAGTGATGGAGGAGATAGAGGATGAGGAAGCCAAAGCAATAGAGATGGAGCATGCCATAAAGAAAGAGTTAAGCGTCAGGATGGAGGAAAATCCTGCTTTATACCAGAGTTTGAGCGAGAGACTGGAGGAAATAATAGAAAGACGCAAGGAAAAGCAGATGAGTTTTTGTGAGCAGTTAGAGGAGATGGAAGAAATAGTGGTGGAGATGCGGACAGTTAAAACGAAAGCGGAAAAGCTGGGCTTTAACCAGCAGGAGTATGCTTTGTATGAACTTTTGCTGCAGGAACAAAAGACGGAAAAGGAAAAAGAAGAGGGAAAGGAAAAAGAAAGTGATAATATTAAACTCAGTGAACCAACAAAAGCATATACTGCTGAAGGTGACGGTTTGAATATAGACGAGAAGATGAAGAAGCTTACGGAAAATATCATGGACAGCATAGAAGAATACACGGAAATAGACCTCTGGAAGGAAAAATCAGAGGTGCAGAAGAAGATGCGCAAGGAAATAAAGATTAACCTTTGTGAATATGAGGAATTTAAATCCAAGCTGGACGGTATTACCACTCAAATCATGAAACTGGCCAGAAAAGTATTTGTTCTTTAAAAAGATATGACATTATATCATATACTGCATATACTGGAGGAAGATAATGAGGGTACTTGAGCTCGGTTCAGAGAAAGTTGAATATGATGTTGTCAGGACCGACAGGAAAACTGTGGGGATAAACATCGACCCTGAGAAGGGCATTGTGGTTCGTTCTCCTAAGGATTTGTCGGAAAGCGAGATAAAAGATTTGGTGGAGGATAAATCCAGCTGGATTAAAGAGAAGCTGGACAAAATAGAGGAAATCAAACCCAGACCACAGCCTAAAGAGTTTTTGAGCGGAGAGAAGCTTCCCTATCTGGGCAGAAGATATAGATTAAAAGTAAATGCTAAAAATAGTATTGGCAGTGTAAATGTTAAACTGTATAGAGGTAAATTTATGATATATTATCCGGAGAAATTGGAGCAGAATGAGGAGAAAAGAAAAAAAGCCATCAGAGAGGAACTCATAAGCTGGTACAGAAATCATGCAGAAACAAAAATTAAAGAAAGAGTGGATAAATATAAAGATAAAGTAGGTGTAAGTCCCAATAATGTCAGGGTAAAAAAGCAGAAAAAGCGCTGGGGGAGCTGCAGCAGCAAAAACAATTTAAACTTCAACTGGAAGATAATCATGGCTCCCATGACGATAGTGGATTATATTGTTATTCATGAGCTTACACATCTGCAGTATCCCAATCACTCAAAGGATTTCTGGCAGACGGTAGAAACGATAATTCCCGACTATGATGAGCGGCGGGAGTGGCTTAGGGTTAATGGCAGGAGGCTGGATTTTTAGAGTGAATACCAAATTAATTAAGAATTATTAGGGGGAGGGAACCTTGAAACACAAACACATTGAAATTAAAAAAATAAGTAGTGTAATCGATGAGTTTGAAAAATTCATGGATGGTGAAGGTCAGAAACACAAAGAGGAAAGAATTGAAAAGAACAGATTTCTTGATAAATATTTTTCGGAAGATAATATAGAAGATATTGATGAAGGGGTTATAAGAGAACTTATAAAAAAGCTTTGGGCATTTTTCAGCTGGAATAACAAAAACTATCCTGCTACAGAGATGATGAAGACTGGTATGGAGGAAATAAAAGAAGGCTTTAAAATATTGTTGCATGATGTGGAGAGACCAATCTCAGAGCGGTTTGACTATGTAAATGAAAATATTAGAATGATGGGGCCAGCAGGAATTTCAGAAATTTTAGCTCACATTGACACAAATTATGCTATCTGGAATAGAAGAGCTTTAGATGGTTTGAAATGGCTGGGGGTTGAGAGTGAAAGATTAGCTGAAAACAATTTAAAAGGTAGTCAGTATGAAGATTTTTGTGAATTATGCCGGGAAGTATTGCAAGAAATAAATCAAGAGACTAATTTGGTAAATGATTTGCTTGAGTTAGATTTTCTTCTATTTTATATATCGAATAACAAATTGGACGATGAAGATGGAGAAGAATCCTCACAAAAAACTGGTTTAACTCCAAAAGATTTTGCTCATGATGCGGTTATTGAACAGGTAACACAATTAGGTGATGGTTTAGGATTTGAAGTTGAAAGTGAGTATGTAGTAGCTCCAGGTTGCCGTATAGATGCTATTTGGCGCAGCAGAATTGCTAATCTCGGTACTATTTCTTATGCTTTTGAAGTTCATAGAAAAGGAAGCAGAGATTCGGCAATATTAAACTTGCAGAGAGTTTTAAGACTTGAACACTCAATTCAAAAAGTAATATTGGTTTCATATAAAGAGGAGATTGAGGCTTTCAAAGATGAAATATCCACCTTGAGTGAGGATTTTAGAAACAGCATGTGCTATTTTCGAGTGGAAGATTTACGGGAGTCATTAAATCATCTGGATACTATGCGTGATATCCTTGATGATGTGGGGCTTATGATATAAAATTAATATAAATAAGGTGCGAGGTGATAATTGTGGTAATCAAAAGACTTTATAAATCCTGCTATGATTGCAAACATTATCGTGCTGCCACAGAAAGGGACAATTTTCAACGCGGAGATAAGAAAGATATCATATACAATTGTGTAAATACTAATATAAGTTATCAGTTTGGCGACAAATATAACTGGATGCCGGAAGAGATGGCCAGAAACTGTGAAGAGTTCACTCCACGAGTTTATGAAACTGAATGCTCAGTGTGTGGTGATAAATTTAAGCTTATACAACCTGATTGGAAGCTGTGGCGCGGTGAAAAACCTGTCTGTTCTTTAAAGTGTTTAAAAAAGGATAAATTTGAGCAGGACAAAAATAACCATAAAAATAACAATAACATAAACAATGATGATAGCGAAGAAGATTTTATTTCACCTTATGAAAATGATGAACAGGATTAAATAAAAATTAGATATTAGTTATCATCCCTAAGCCGTTTTGAAAGAAATTCGAGTAAAAGGGAAATCTTCGAAAGCTTTTCGAAATATCGATAAAGCTGAGATTGTATACGGCAGAGTTATCAAGCAAGATTACCAGCGTGTTTTTCAGTATGTGACGGTAGCTATAGATTTTCCCACCGGGATATGAGGGAAGTTGTAGAAAAGGAAACTCCTGAAAGGAGGGATGATTACATGACCATCGCGGAAGATTTAATTTAATATAGTGCGCGCAAGCCCCCGGCTTTTGACCAGGGGTTATTTTTTTAGTGGAATTATTCATTATTTTATAAACTTTTGAAGGAGAATTAAATACTTTATTGAATTAAACAATGAAACAGTTGATTAGTTTTTAATAAATTATAAATTTTGAATATTAATACAAAAAGTATCCCCGCCTGCAGGTTTTAAAGCTTTCAGCAGAAGATGAATTGGAGTTATTAAACCAGCTGCAAGAGAAAAGGGCCAAAATTTTAGATGACAATTGAAAGTCAAAGGAGGTATAAATTATATGGCTGACAGTGAAACTGCTCTGGGTATCGATGAGAATTTTGAGGCGGTGCTCTGTTATGTTCTGGGCTGGCTTACCGGTATATTATTTCTGGTCGTAGAAAAGAAAAATGAATATGTAAGATTTCATGCCATGCAGTCACTGGTGGTCTTTCTTTCCCTGTTTATTTTATCCGTTGTCATCGGCTGGATACCGATTATAGGCTGGTTAATTTCTATTCTGATTTTCATAACGGGTCTGGTTCTCTGGATTTTACTTATGGTTAAAGCCTATCAGGGAGAAACTTACAGACTGCCCTATGCCGGAGAGTTTGCGGCAAAACAGTTGATGGAAAAGGATGAACCGGAAAGTTGAATAAAATTCAGCTGCGATTTTGAAATAGAATCGAGATAAAGGGGGTCAGTTTATTAATGATTTATAAAAAAGCCTTTCTGACAATAATGGTGATTATGGTATTTGTGGTTTTTTCTTTTACGACAGCTCTGGCTTTTCCGGCAGACACACCGGCTGAAGATGTTACAGACAGCAGCGATCATCCTTTAATCTCCCGCTTTCCCGGATCCTATATCAGATTTTACGAGAGTAAAGATTATGATGAGTTTACCCTTCCTTTTAGTGAGCTGGAAACAGCGGAATTCGAGGATGAATATGAAGAATTTGCGGATAAAGATCTAAGACTTGAAGGCAAAATAACCCAGCATTTTTATGTGGTACCTGAAAGGCATTCCTCGCTGGAAATATTCAGAAATTATGAGCAAGCTTTAAAAGAAAATAATTTTGAAATTTTAGTTCAAAAAGATGCTGATGTGGATGAGTGGTTCAGCAGACCGCTTTATGAACAGGTAAACTTCCAGGATGCTTCTGAAACCAGTTTTGAAGGCCTGGATCCTGATAAACAAAGTGGCCGCTACCTGATGGCTAAACTGAGCCGGGCCGAGGGTGATGTCCATATATCTATCTTTACCGCCCGACATGGTTATTATGGAGGAAGCTGGCCTGACGGACAGCCGGCAGTTTTCCAGGTTGTCGTGGAGGAAACCGAGCTTGATACTGGTTTAATTGACATGGAAAGCGTCATGCAGGATATAGAAAGCAAAGGTAAAGCAGCTATTTACGGTATCCACTTTGAAGTAGATAATGATGAAATCGAAGATGAATCAGTGCCAACCATAGAAAAAATTGCAGAGCTTTTAAAAGAAAATCCTGACCTGGAACTCAATGTTGTAGGACATACAGATAGTACCGGAAATTTAGATTACAATATTGATCTGTCAGAAAGAAGAGCTGAATCTCTGGTAGAATTCCTTGTAAATAATCATAATATAGATAAAGACCGACTTAGTTCCTTTGGAGTCGGCCCCCTTGCTCCTCAGGCTACCAACGAGACAGAAGAAGGAAGAGAGCAAAATCGCAGGGTGGAATTAGTTAAGCCTTGATTAAATTTGCACCCCATTGATTAAGTGATTAAGCGCCGGAGTCTCACGCGAGATACCTTGCTGAAAGCAAAATAAATCTTTTTGAAAATGAGAAGTTATTTATACTCCCCTGAGGAGGCCGATAAAATGAAAGTTAAAAGCAGATTAACTGCCGGGATCACTTTATTTATTATGATCGCTGTTCTGTTTATCGTCCTAACCGCTGGCTTTAATCCCCTGCAGGCTCAGGATAACCCGGAAGATATATCGATGGAACAACTTGAGACTCCCACAGAATTGAGCGAGTTAATTGAGCTCTTCCACAGTCTGGAGTATAGCGTGAAAGTACATTCTCAGGGACAGTTAACACAGGATTCTCTCATAAATTATCAGTATGAAGGATCCGAGACCCTCCAGGGAGTAGAAACCGAAGTTTTATCTTTCACCATGACAGGTGTCGAAGAACAGCTTTCTTCGCTCAAGGTCTGGTTTGATGGGGAAGAAGTTCGCCAGATGGAAGTTGATGGGGAATTTATACCGGCAGAAATGGCTGAAATGATGAAGGATACAGTGCTGCGGTCAGTAATGTTTCCCTTTTACAATTTTGCAGAATTTGCTGCAGAGGACTTGAGTAAATTGGGGGATGTCAGCAGGAGCAGAGAAGAGATAGCTGGAGAGGAAGTGGACATCGTCCGCATAGAGATACAGGATAGACCAGAATATGAAATAGATAATGCTGTAACCAGGCTGGCCGAGTTTGAGGATTTTATGATGGTAATCAGCTATGATTTTTCTTCTTCGGAGCAGGATATGGAAATTCAGTTTGCCATTGAATCGCTTGAATTTCGTTGAATTTCTGGATTTTTCGGCAGTAAAGAATTGAAGCATATATTCAATTGTTATGGCTTTAGCTCATATAATTCAATTTGGACCAATTTAATTACAGGCCTAAATTGTGAGCTGGGGGATTAATTTCCTCCAGCTTTTTTTATTCGCCAAATACATTCTTTTGTGATGACTGAACCTATTAAAAGTGGAGAAAATGTTTTAATCAAAGAATTCAGCCCTGGAGCTGAAAATTTTTGAGGTGCAGGTATCCCAACAATCATAAAAAGTTAAAGAAAATCTAATAAGTTTTCACAGGTGTAGAAATTAAAATATTTTCAGGTGATAAAATTAACTTCCCGATAGGTATGTGGTATAATAATATTGCGAAATAAAGTGAAGGTGATAAAATGTCAATGAAATATACGCCCCACGATGAGCTATTCAAGCATGTAATGGGACATCCGGAGACTACCAAAAATTTTATAAGGGAATATCTACCTGAAAAAATAGTAGATAAGGTTGATTTGTCGCTTTTTAAGGATAAAACTGAGGAATATACTGACGAAAAGTTGGATGATTACAGAACGGATTTGGTGTTCAAAACTAAGCTGGAAGATGGGCAGGATGCTTATTTCTACTTTCTTTTCGAACACAAAAGCAGTCCTGACAGAAATACGGTATTTCAGTTACTCAGGTATATGACATTAATCTGGGAAAAAGCTTTTGAAGAGAAAGAAGAATATCCAGTCATACTACCCATTCTATTTTACCACGGAGAAACTGATTGGAATTATGGGGAGTCACTGGATGAAGTGCTGACAGATGTTCCTGACTGGGCGGAAAGATTTACTCCTTATTTTGACTATCAGGTGTACGAAACTCATAAATCTGAAAAAGAATCTGATGACCCTTTGTTTCAAGCTTACACTCTTCTTTTGGAAGCTGCTCAGTTGTATGATGAACAGGCAAAAATTGTTAATGCTTTAAGAGAAGCGCTGAATTTTTTCGATAAGGCCGTGGAAAAATTCAATATATCAGAAGAATTTAAGTATGTTTTTCGTTACATCATTGCTGCGATTGAGCTGCCGCCTCATTTGATGCAAAAAATTGTAAATGAAGAATTCCCCGAAAGGAGGGAAAAATTTATGGCTATGGCAGAAAAGTTACGCGAAGAAGGTAGGAAAGAAGGTAGAAAAGAAGGCAGTAGAGATACGTTAAACCTCATGAAGGAAACTATTAAAAAAATGAAAAACAAATTTGGCAGTGATAAAACTATTGATTTGGTATTAGAAATTGAAGATTCTGATGTAAATAAGTTAGAGGAAATTAATACTGCGATTGAGAAAGCAGATAGCATTGAAGAATTAAGGGAAATGATTTAGATGACCATTGAAAAAAAGTTACGTGAAGAAGGAAGGAAAGAAGGAAAAGAAAAAACCTATGATATTTTAGTGCAAATCACTTCAAAATTTGGAGAGTTGAATCCAACTACCATTAAGAAAGTAAAGAAGCTGGATAAGCAATCAAAACTTACTGAAGTAGAAAATGTTTTATACGATTCTGAAACATCAGAAGAATTTGAAAAGAAAATTGATAGCATTTAATTTCAGTTTATGCCTCTAAAGGCTTTAAAAAAGACAGACATTTGTATTCCCTAAATGTTCTAAATAAATCTTGCTAAGAAGAAGGTTGGTGTTTTGTAAGACAATTGATGGAAAACCGGGAGATGAAGGTGGAAAATTTTAGTGTTTTTAACATCTATTATTATGCTGCTGTTTTGTTTTTTTCTGGCCTTTCCGCTTCTGCAGATTCCCCGGCTGCCGCCTGCGGCCGCTGCCTCCGGGTATGATTTAGAGACATCTCCGGCTTCACTCAACCCCGATCCGGACCCGGGCCAGCTGGAGATATTCAGCTGGTGGACAGCTCCCGGCGAAGAAGAAGGGCTGGCCTGGCTCATGCAGTTCTTTCAGCAGGAATTATTAGCAGAGAAAACAGAAGCCGGCATTTTTGCCGGCTTAATTTTTTACCTGGAAACTTGTTATTTCGCAGTTAAGGAAGGAATCAGGAAAAATTATTAGAATTATAAGATAACAGGTAAACGCAAATATGAAGAAGGTGACAAAATGATTAATCTTATTGGCCTGGCCATTATTATATTATTCTGCCTGATTGCTGTTATACTGGGGATAATTCTGTACAATCACTGGAGTAAAACCCGTTATAATCAGAAATTGGAGCAGAAAAAAGAAAGGTGGGAGCCTGCTTTATACGAGTATTTAGCCGGCGAGAAGGAAGCTGAAGAATTATCTGCGGAACTGGACGGCGACAGCAAAATTTTAAAGGATTTTTTAATGCCCTATTTAAAAAATCTTCGGGGGGAAGATCATGACAGGCTGGTGAATCTGGCCCGAACGGCAGGGGTTACCGACCATTATCTGCAGAAATTAAAAAAAGGCAGCAAAAAGGAAAAAATAAAGGCTGCCAATTTTCTGGGCAAGGTCAGGGATAAGCAGGCTCTGCCGGTATTAAAAGAGATTCTCATCGATGAGGACAGCGATTTAATGATCGCGGCTGCCTGGGCGGCCGCTGAAATAGCGGATAAGGAGTATTTTACCCTGGTTTTAAAAAAAGTAATAAATGAAACTCATATGACCTACGAAGGTATTACTGAGTTATTGACCAAATTTGATATACAGATCTGTGAAGAGATCACCGAGCTGCTTTCGGGCTGGCTGAAAGCTGATAGCGATCTGGAAGATACCTACCAGTCTTCCAAAGAGATCATCGTATCTCTGCTGATCGATCTTTTGGGGCATTTCAATTATGTTCGGGCCTCTTCTTTGCTGGAAGATATCTTGAAAAAGGAGGATAATTCGGAGATTATTATTCATATTTTTAAAGCCTTAATTAAGATAGGCCAGCCTATTGATACTGATCTGGAGCCGTACTTACAACATGAAAACTGGGTGGTGAGAAGTCAGGCGGTGAAATATGCTGGAATTGTGGGAGAGGACAAATATTTAGCTGAATATACAAAATTGCTGAAAGAAGATAATAATTGGTGGGTTAAATATTATGCAGGCGAGACGATTTTGAAAATTGGAGAAACTGAAATTCTGGAAACTCTCGCTGGAACTCAGGCTGCTGGTTCCCGGATGAGCGAGTATATTCTCAATAAAGAATAGAGATTAGATAATTTACAGAGTTTAGTAAAATTTCAAACAGGAGTTAGTTATATATGGAGCTGCTGGAATACATAATTTTAAGAATGGATTATCTGGCTATTATTTTCTTTGCTATCATAAATGGTTCCTACATTCTGTTGAATATAGCAGCTTTTTTTTCCATCCGTCAGAGCTGGTTTTTTCAGAGTGTGGCAGATTACGAAAAAACTTTTCGGAGTGAGTTTTATAAACCGCTAAGCATTATTGTGCCGGCTTATAATGAAGCAGAAACCATTAATGAAAACATCAAATCCATTCTGGCACTTCAGTATCCAGAGTTTGAAATTGTAGTGATCAATGATGGTTCTAAAGATGATACAATTGATAGGCTTAAGAATGAATTTGATCTAATACCCTCCAGCCGGGTGGAAACTGCTGAGCTGGAAACTGAGGAGATAAAGGAAATATATAAGTCGCCTGATTATCCTCAGCTGACGGTGGTTGATAAATGTAATGGTGGGAAAGCCGATGCTCTTAATGCCGGCATTAATGTTGCTCAATTTCCTCTCGTCTGTAATATTGATGCCGATTCTTTGATCGATGGTGAAGCTCTATTAAAGGTAGTGGAACCTTTCACCAATGACTGGAGAGTTGTGGCAGCCGGGGGCAGTATAAGGATCGCCAATGATTGTGAAATCAAAGGAGGACAGGTGCAGAAGGTCAGATTGAGCTCCCGACCTCTGGTGATTTTTCAGGTAGTTGAATATCTCCGGGCTTTTCTTTTCGGACGCGTGGGCTGGGCGGCCATAAATAGTTTATTGATAATTTCCGGAGCTTTTGGGGTTTTCAAGCGCAAATATCTGGTTGAGGCCGGGGGATACAGCACCGATACCGTGGGGGAAGATATGGAGCTGGTATTAAAATTAACCCGGTATATTAAAAATTACGGTCGGGAGCTAAAAATTGTGTTTTTGCCCGATCCGGTCTGCTGGACGCAGGTGCCTGAAGACAGGAAAAGTCTGGGCAAACAAAGGCGTAGATGGCAGCGGGGGCTGGGAGAAAGCCTGGCCAAAAATAAGGAGATGTTTTTCAATCCCCGTTATGGTCTAAAAGGTCTGATAGCTTTTCCCTTTTTTGTTTTCGTGGAGTTTTTAAGCCCCATCTTTGAATTTACCGGTTATGCGGTGGTTTTACTGTCTTTGATTCTGGGCATCGGCAATATACAAATTTACAGTTTATTTTTCCTGACGGCAATTTTGCTGGGCGTACTGCTGTCCACTCTTTCTATCCTATTTGAGGAGCTGACTTTTCGTAAATATACAGGTCTGAAAGATATTTTGAAGTTATTCACTTTTGGCTTCCTGGAAAATTTTGGCTACAGACAGCTGCACACCTGGTGGCGCCTGCAGGGAATTTTTGATATAATTCGAGGCAGAAGTGATTGGGGCGAACAAAAAAGAAAAAAATTCAGCAGCCAGGAAGACGATTATTAAATGGCAGGTGAAATAGATGGCCGATGATAAAGATATTAAGATTTTGGTGGCGGAGGATGAGCCTTCTGTCCGCAGGCTTATCTGCTTTAAACTAAAAAAAGAGGATTTTATAGTCGATGAGGTGGAAGATGGCCAGGAGGCCATGAAAAAATTGCGCTCCGAATCCTATGATGTTTTGATACTGGATCTGATGCTGCCCATGCTCGATGGGCTGCAGATTTTAAAGAAAATAAATAAGGAAAATATTGATATCGCGGTGTTGATCCTGTCGGCCAAAAGTCAGGAGAAGGATATCACCCGGGGTTTTGAGCTGGGTGCTGATGATTATATCACCAAACCCTTTAAACCGCAGGAATTAATTATCAGGCTGAAAAAACTGCTAAACTGAGTGGTGACTATTTTTGCATTACATCGGTGACAAATTTTTAAATACAATGCTGCTGATTCTATTTTTATTCGTATCTCTTTTGTTTCTTTTTTCCGGCGGCGGGATAGTATCTGCAGAAACCGTCGAAGTTACCGGCCATCACATCAGCCGGGAATCTCTGCTGGAGAGAGGCGAATTAACTGCTGAGATAGATATAGAAAATCTGACCGAAGACGATCGGGAAATATGGCTGGGATATAGCCTCTTCGATCCCCGGGGAGAATGGCATGATATCGAACCCGGGAAAATTAAGATCAGGGCAAATTCCGGCAAAACAGTTGAAATCGCAGAAGAGATTTTTCCGGGAGCAGAAATTTTGGCCGGAGAATATCTGTTTGTGGCAGCAGCCTGGGATGAACATCCGGAGGATGGCGGCATAAGGCTGAGCGATATGAGAAAAAGAGAGAAGATAACTGCTGAAGATGGTGACAGGGTGAGGGAGAGAGATAAAGGTGAGGACGAAGATTTGGGCCTGAAATTTAGCGGACATGAGTTTTTGAAGGCCGGACATAGGCTGGGCAGAGGCTGGCTT
The DNA here is from genome assembly GCF_900103135.1 of Halarsenatibacter silvermanii. Taxonomy (NCBI): domain Bacteria; kingdom Bacillati; phylum Bacillota; class Clostridia; order Halanaerobiales; family Halarsenatibacteraceae; genus Halarsenatibacter; species Halarsenatibacter silvermanii. The sequence continues at coordinate 116,124 of NZ_FNGO01000007.1, forward strand.
AATCCTGAAAATGTGAAGCTGGAAAATCAGCGGCTAAAAATATCATCTCCGGCCGATAGTTTGCAGGGAGGAGAGGTCAGAACGGAAGATTACTTTTCCTATGGTTCTTACAGCGTGAAATTGAAATCCGATTATGCCCCCGGTTCTTTTTCCGCTTTTTTTCTCTATGAGGATGTGGATTATAAAAATGATGAAATCGACATCGAAATATATAATGACGGCAGCCGCCAGATAGATTTTGTTACCTTTGTTGAGGGGGAGAAAACCAACCATGAAAAAGCGGAACTTCCCTTTGATCCCGCCTCGGATTTTCATGAATACCGCATTGTTTATTTGCCGGACCGGATAAATTTTTATGTGGAAGATGAACTGATGGCCAGTTTTGACAGTGATCTTCCGGATGATGAGATGCGGATAATGGCAAATCACTGGTGGCCTAACTGGCTGGAAGCGGAAAGGAAACAGCCGGCCAGCGAGATATATATAAAACAATTAGATTTTCAGGAATTAAGGGAGCGTTAATTACTTATGGAGCTTATAAAGAATAAAATTTTCCTTCTCTTCGCGGCAGTCATTTTCTTTAGCCTGATTTTTACAGCTGCAGCCCCGGGCACCCAGGCTGAAGAGGTTGATGTCTGGAAATTGATCGGGGAAGGCGAGCATGAAAAAGCCCTGAACTGGCTGGAGGCGAGGGAGGACATTGAGTACAATCTGGATTTGAGATTTGCCCGGGCTCTTCTTTGGAGCTGGCAGGGAAAAGAGGAAGAGGCTTTAGAAGAGCTTTATGCCCTGCAGGAACTGGCTCCCGAACGTAAAGATGTTAATGAGCAGCTGATTAGAGTTCTGGGCTGGCAGGGCCAGTTTGCCGAGGCTGAAAAGGTGGCGAAGGATTTTGCCGATGAGGAGGAAGATGCTGAAATTATGGCCCTCTTGGCTGTTCAGGCAGAATGGCAGCAGAACTGGCCGCTTGCCTCTTCTCGCTGGCAGAAAGCGGCTGCCCTGGCAGAGGAAGAGGAAAAAGCGGCTGAATATCTCCAGGCGAGCGAAAAAGCCGAAATTGAGATGAGAGACAGATTGAGCGGAGAGCTGGAGGCTGTATTTCCTTCCGAGCAAAATTATGTAAATCTCGGATTTACAGTTGATAGATGGATTCGTCCCGGTTTAACAGCGAGAGTAGGCCTGGACCTGAATGAAATAGGCACCGGAGAACGCCCCGAACCTGTACTGGGCTTTTCTCTGCTGGCCGGCAGCCCCCTATTATCGGAAAAATTCAACCTGGGGACGGGAATTTTTTACAGACCTGATGATGATCGCAGAATGGAATTTACTTTAGAAGGAGGCTATCAATTTAGAGAGAGACAAACCCTGATACTGGAGACAAGAGCGGAGACATTATCTGAAGCCGGAGAAGATAGTATTATTGATTTAACCCCACAGTACACCATTAACTTCGATAACTTTGTTTTAAACCTGGGCAATACCATGCGAAGAAGGGATGATTTTCAGGCTGATTTTTCCCAGCAGCTGCGATTGAATTTTCCCCATAACCGCTGGCGGCCGGAAATTAAGGTCAGAAGATTTTTTGATGATGAATATACATTGGAGTTGAGTTTTGATCTGGCGCACAAAGACAGACTAAGCTCAATTGGGGAAGAATTTTTGATAAATCTTGGTTATTCGGAGGATGAGCTGAGAATCGGAACAGAAATAATAAACTTTGCTCGGTGATTTTTATTATTTGAAGATAAAAATATAATATTTTAACTACTATGTCAGGGCTATCCCTGGCGTTTTTTAATTGTTTTAGAACACATCAGTTTTATACTTCAGAACAAAAGTGTTTAGATGATGAATTGGAGCTATCAAATAAATTAATTTCGTGATATAATTATTTTAGAATAAAGAAAACTTTTTATTTTCCACAAGTTTAATTTCAACAACAATTTTAGGATCTTCTTGTCTTCAGTTTGGTTATACGATATCTATCAACTGATAACAAGAAGATCCCAATTTTATAAAGTATTGGGGTTAATTTAACCTTTAAAAGAGGTGATGGCATGGATGTCAATTCCCGGCAGCTGCTCTCTGATGATTACAAGATAAGCAAAGAATTTTTATCTTTTATTGATTCTATCGATGAAAATGCAGCAATTTTGGATGAAGAAGGGAAAATTATATATATAAATAAAGCCTGGATGGAGTTTGCCCGGTCCAATGATATGGACCGGGATGATTATGGCCCGGGAGAAGATTATTTAAAGATAACGAAAAAAGCCGAAGGAGAAGATGCTAAAAAAGCAAAAAAGGCAGAATAATCGAGGTGAATGATAGAATTTGCAGGATATCCGGATACAGCGAAGAGGAGCTGGTCGGTAATAATGCTTTTGAATTTTTGGTGCCTGAAGGACACGGAGAAGAATTCCGGAAAAATATCGACCGGGTGATGAAGGGAGAAGAGCTAAATTATGTGGCAACAGGCTGCAGAAAAGATGGCAGCAGTTTTGATGTTCAGCTCAATGAAGCAAAGGTGAGCCTGCCTGGAGGCGAAGATGGGGTATTATCCATCCAGATGGATATATCCGAGCTCAAGGAGCAAGAAGAGAAACTAAAATATTTGAGCTACCATGACGGATTGACCGATCTGTATAATCGCTATTATCTGACAGAAGAGATGGAACGCCTGAATACAGAAAGGCAGCTGCCGATCAGCTTGATTATGTGTGATGTAAACGGTTTGAAGATTATCAACGATGCCTACGGTCATAAAGTAGGCGATGAACTTCTGGTGAATGTGGCCGATATCCTGCGATCATGCACCAGAGATGAAGATATAGTTTCCCGCTGGGCCGGGGATGAGTTTGTGATTTTATTGCCGCAAACTAAAAAAGAGATCGCTCTGAAGATATGCACACGTATCGAAAATGCCTGCGAGAAAGCTGAATTCGGCGATATTCCCATCACTCTGGGGGTGGGAGTTGCTGCCAAACATGATACAGAAGAAAAGTTCGAAGA